>CAZKZT010000164.1:0-8039 GCA_964557265.1 uncultured Hyphomicrobium sp. | reverse complement strand
TTCTTCATGTTCAACCTCCCTTTTGCGATGAAGAGTTCTCACCCGTAGTGCGGACTTCCCAGAAGACGAGGCGCCGCCGGGCGTACGCGACTATGCCGTTCAGGCACAAGCCGAGCATCGACAGGATCAGCAGGATCGAGAACTGACCCGCCACATCCATGTTGAAGTTCATGCTCTGGATCAGCATGCCGAGCCCTTTCTCCGCACCGACGAACTCGGCAACGATGGCGCCGATGAGCGCGAAGATCATCGCGATCTCGAGGCCGGCGAAAATGTAGGGAAGGGCATTGGGCAACTGGAGCATGAAGAAGATCTGCGAGCGCGATGCTGCAAGCGAGCGCATCAGGTTGATGCGATCCTCTTCTGCCGAGCGCAGGCCGGCGATGGTGTTGACCATCAGCGGGAAGAAGGCGACGAGCGCCGCGTTGATCACCTTCGAGGTCAAGCCAAGGCCGAACCAGACGACGATCAGTGGCGCCAGCGCCACTTTCGGCATCGCCTGGAACATGACGATGAATGGATAGAGGAAGTACTCGACCCGCCGGCTCAGCGCGACAAGCGTGCCGAGCATGAAAGCGAGCGCCGTGCCGACAAGGAAGCCAAGCACTGTTTCCGTCAGCGTCACCATGAAGTGCTGCGGATAGATGTTGTTCATGATGCCATTGTACATGGCCGTGAATATGCGTGATGGCGCCGGCAGAACGTACTCGGCGACACCTGTAGCCTTGACGAGGAATTCCCAAGTCGCGAGCACGGCTGCGATCAGGAGGAGCCTCAGGGTAAAGTTTCTCACGCCTGCCATCAGTCGAGCCCTCCGTCTGCATTGAGGGCCACGCGGATGCGCTTCACGTAGGCACCGAAATCCTGGGTATTCATGATGTCGAGCGGGCGCGGGCGCGGCAGGTCGACTTCGAACACGTCGCCGATCTTGCCGGGGCGTGCCGTCATGACGATGACGCGGTCGGCGAGGTAAACCGCCTCGGATGTCGAATGGGTGATGAAGAGAACGGTTTTCCCGCTCTCCATCCAGATCCGCTGCAGCTCGACGTTCATGGTCTCGCGCGTCATCGCGTCAAGGGCGCCGAAAGGTTCGTCCATCAGCAGGATCGCGGGATCGTGGATGAGTGCGCGGATAATGCCGACGCGCTGCTGCATGCCGCCCGAAAGCTCGCGCGGATAGCGGTTCTCGAAGCCCTCGAGCCCGACCATTTTGACGAGATCCATCGCGCGCTTGCGCATCTTCTCCTTGTCGAGGCCCTGCACGTCGGCGGGCAGCAGGACATTCTGGAGTACCGTGCGCCAGGGAAAGAGAACCGGCGTCTGGAACACGACGCCGATGTCGCGGCGCGCACCCGTGATCGGCGTGCCGTTGAGCGTCGCCACGCCCTCGCTCGGTGGCAGCAGACCGGCCAGAATTTTGAGCAGGGTGGACTTGCCGCAACCTGACGGCCCGACGATTGAAATGAACTCGCCGTCTTTAATCGAGAAGCTGATATCCGACAGGGCGAGAACGCCCGTGTCCTTTTTTCCGTACGTGAGCGACAGCCGGTCGACAGCGATCACGTCAGAACCGGCCGAATCCGGCCGAGCCGCTTGCGCGGCTACCTTCATATTACTCAAGAGCGTTCCTCCAAAGAACGGTCGCTGCCGGCGCTGTCTGCTTTTTATGTTCTTGCGGAACGGGCAATCAGTGCTTGTTCCGGCGGGGCAGCTTTTGGGTCCGCTCCCCTTGTACGGAGAATGAGACATCTGGCAAGTGCGCAGCGATGTCCAGACAAATCGCCGCAGTGAGATGGTGAATTTGCCGGACGCGGAAGCGTCATGGCGCACTGAAATATTTCAGTGCTCCCGCGCGTACCTGCATTCGACCTGAGCGCGCCGAGTGGTCTAAGCTGCCGGAGGTTCGTGCGTGCAGAGAGGGGAAGGTTTCAGCGATGTCCGACGAATTTGCCTGGAAGAGCGCCACCGAGATCGCTGCTCTTATCCGAGATCGCAAAACTTCCGCCGTCGAGGTCATGCAAGCGACTCTTGCGCGCGCCGACAAGGCGCAAGCTGCGCTCAACTGCTTCATCACAATTTGTGCTGAGCAGGCGCTGCGCGATGCAAAAGCAGCGGATGAGGCGGTTGCACGCGGTGACGCGGTCGGACCGCTGCACGGTGTGCCCCTGCATGTGAAGGATCTCGTCAACACCAAGGGCGTGCGCACGACATTCGCGTCGCTGATGTATGAGAACAACGTCCCGGCGGCTGATGCGGTATCGGTTGCACGCTTGAAGGCGGCGGGCGCTGTGCTCATGGGCAAGACCACGACACCCGAGTTCGGTCACATGCCGTTCACCGAGGCGCCGCTGTTCGGGCGCACCTGCAATCCGTACGATGCGAGCCGTACCTGCGGTGGTTCATCCGGCGGCGCTGCGGCCGCGACGGCGGTTGGCGTTGGCCCGCTTGCCATTGGTACCGATGCCGGCGGCTCGACGCGCATTCCGGCCGCGTGCTGTGGCGTTGTCGGATTCAAGCAGTCGCTTGGCCTCGTGCCGCACGACATGGCGCCCGAGACGTTCGGCAACATGAGCTACATCACGCCGACGACGCGTACGGTCATGGACACGGCGCTGATGCTCGAAGCGATGGGCGGACCGGATCCCAGCGACATCCATTCGTTCGGCGCCTCGACGGCCGGGCTCGTCGAAGCGGCGCGGGGCGAGGGTACGCTCGATGGTGTGCGGATCGGCTGGCGGCCCTATCTCGGCAACACAATCGTCGATGGCGAGGTGCTGCACCGCTGTGAGCGGGTCGCGGATGCGCTCGGCGATCTCGGCGCCATCGTCGAGCCAATGGGCGATGACATGGAGCCGACCGAGCCGATGTGGCTGGTCGTATCGACGGCCCTATGGAACGCGCGCTTCGGTGATCGTCTTGCCGAGTGGCGCGACAGGATGAGCCCGACGCTGGTGCGGCAGATGAGCGGCGGCGGGCAGCATACGGCCGAGATGCTCGCGCGCGCGAGCCTCCAGCGCACCGCGATCTATCGCAAGGTGCAGGGCTGGTTCGATCGCTACGATGTGATTCTGACGCCGACGATCGCGCGCACTGCCTTGCCGATCGAGGAGCGTCTATTCGAACCGGTCGAGATCGAAGGCAGGAGCGTCGATTCGATCCGCAAGGCCTGGTATCCCTACACGCATCCCTTCAATCTCACGGGCAATCCGGCGGTGTCGTTGCCGGCGGGGCTGCATTCGGATGGACTGCCGATGGCGGTGCAGCTTGTCGGCGCGCGCGGTGCCGATGCGCTGCTGCTCAAGGTCGCGTCACTCTTCGAACGCGCGATGCCGTGGGATGAGATCCGGCCGAAGGTGTCGGGGTTGGAGTAGGGAGTTCTTCTTCCCCTTCTCCCCGCTGAGCGGGGAGAGGGAGAAGTGATACTCACCTAATGCTTCGACGTTCCCGCCATCGCACGCGGCTTCGTCGCGACTGGCTCTTCGTCATCGACGCCGGGATCATCAGGCGGGCGAACCGGAATGTACGGCTGTGAGGCGGACGGTGCGGTGCTGCCATTCCCGGCAGCGTGAGGCGCTGGCGCCGGGCCTTTCGATGCCGGTGTCGAAGTCGCTGTGGAGACAGCAGGTGCAGGTGACGGAGCTGGTGCTGCCGCGGCGGCCGGTTTCGCCGCCGCCGGCTCGGTGCGTGGCACTTCGACCACCTCCGTGACTTCGACGGCCGCTGGCTTGATCGGTTTCTCCTCGATCACCTTCTCGCCGCTGCCATCACCGAGAGCGATCAGCTCCTCGAGCTTGGCGAGCGCGCGCTCCTCCTCCTGCGAGCCGGTCTGCTCGACCGGCACCTTCCATTGGAACGCATCGAGTGTACCGGTGATTGGCGAAATCGCAGCCCACCGCTCGGCGACCACGCCATCGGCGGTCCACGCCGGATCACGCGGCGCGTTGGCGGCGCGCGCCAGCCATTCGCGTACGCGGCCCGCATTGCCGAATTGCTCGCCTTCGACGCGCGCCATCAAGGTGCAGACGCGTTGCGACAGGCGCCCTTCGAGCAGCGGCGTCAGCGCCTTGCGCGCCTCCGCCCAATCGTGCGCCTCGATGGCCGTCGATGCGACGGCGATCGGTGCCTCGACCGAGTGTGGCGTTGTCCGTGCGAGGCTCTTTACGCGCTCGAGCCGGTCGCGGGGGCTGTCGCCGGGACGCGCGTAGGCGTACGCGATCGCGAGATCGGGATGCGGCGCGCGCTTCCACGTCTGCTCGATGACGCGGGCGACCTTGGCGGTCTGGCCCCGCGAGGAATAGATGCGGCCCGCGATCGCGGCGGCCTCGACGAGATCGAGCGCCAGCGTATGCGCTTCGTTGGCGAGCGCCAGAGCGCGCTCGGGGTTGGCGTCTTCGAGCGCCTGCGCCTGGGCGGTCAGGATCACCGCGCGGCGGCGATCGGCGGTCGGCTTGTCGAAGTGGCCGTTGCGCTTGCCCGCAGCGAGCGTTTCGAGTGCGCCTGTCCAGTCCGACGTCCGGCACTGCAACTCGAACAGCGCATCGATCGGCCAGCCGAGCTGCGGATTGAGGCGGAGCGCGCGCTCGGCGAACTGGCGGGCGGCTTCGTGCTCGTTCTCGCGTTGGGCTTCGAGGAACAGGCCGCGCAAGCCGAGCTGCTCGGTCTCCTTCGAGCCGAGCATCGCCTCGAAGATCCGGCGCGCTGTCGTGCGGTCACCGGAGAGCTGTGCGGCTTGCGCGCGCAGCAGATGCGTCAGCGGTTCGTTGGGGAGCGCCTTGCGGGCGAGCATCGCATGGCGGGTCGCCTGGCTGCGGTCGCCGGCGCCGATCGCGATCATGCCGCTCGACAAGGCTTCGAGACCGCGCTCCTGGCGGCGACGGTTCATCACGCGGCCGAGCGCAGCAGGGCTCGTCCACAACTGGCGCAGCAGCGACCAGATGAACACCGCGAGACCGATTGCAAACGCGAAGATGACGACGGCGCGAAACACCGTCGTTTCGATCTCGTAACCCTGCCAGACGAGAACCATCTGCCCCGGCCGGTCGGCAAGCCACGCAAGGCCCGTCGCCAGAATGCCGACGCCGACGAGATACAGGATGAGGCGGATCATTGTTTGCCGTCCTTCGCGGCGGGCGCCGCACCGAGCGATGACTTCAGCTGCTGATCGATCGTGGCCATCGCCGTCTCGACGGCCTGACGGGCCTCGACCTTTTCGAGCCAAGAGCGCGTCGCCGGCGTGATCGTCTTCGGTGGCAGCCCTTTGACCGCAGCGACGACATCGCCGAGGCGGCCATCGCGCAGCGCCATCTCGATGCGCGCGACCGTGGCCTCGACCGAGGTATCGTCGGCGTCGGGGGTGAGCTTGCGGACCCGAACGATGGTCTTGGCGCCGGTCAGGAGGCGATCGACAACGGAGGCGTCCTTGGCGTCGGCATCAGCGTCGATGATCGCGCTGGCCAGCGGCCGGAACTGCCGCGTCAGCTCGGCGAGTGTCGGTACGCCGTCGTTCTGGTAGCGCTGGACGGTCGCGAGATCGAGGCGGTTGCCCGCAACCTTGCGCACTTCCGCCAGCTCGGACGCGTACGAGCCGCCGCGATCCATCGCACGCTTCAGATTGCCGAGTTCGAGCGACAGCACGATGCGCTCGGCGGTGGTGCGCCGGTCGGTTTCGGCCTTCAGCACCGCGTCGACGTTGCCTTCGAGCTTGGCGAGGCGTGCGGCCGCCGGTGCCACGGCTGCCGCGACATCGGCGGGCTTGGCGGTATCGCGGCGGATCGCGTCGAGCGCGGTCTGCAGCTTGGCGATTTCGTCCTGGGCAGCGCGTGCTGTTTCGGTCAAGCGATCGGTGTTGACGCCGAGCTGCTCCACGCGCTGCGTGGTCCGCGTCAGCTCCGACTTGAGCGTGGTCACTTCCCGGTCGATGCGCTGCGTGCCGGAGCGTGCGGCTTCCGCTGCTTCGGCGGTCACGCCCAGGCGGTTCTCGATTTCGGTCGTTGCGTCACGGCGCGCTGCCGCGAGGCGATTGGTCAGCGCGGTCTCCAGGTCGGCGATGCGTCCGGTGATCTGCGCGAGCTGCGGGATCGGCCCGGCGCCCTTCGGATCGGCAAGCGCTGCCGCCGCGAGTGCGGAAAGCCGCTCCTCCATCCGCGCGATGCGCTCGGCGTCGCTGCCCGCGCCCGTGCGCTGCGCCAGCTGGCCCTTCAGTGCTTTCGTCTCTGCGTCGAGGCGGATCTGCCCTTCGCCGAGGCTCTGCACCGCAGGCGTGATCGTCCTCAGCTTCTCGACACCATCCTCGATCGAGGCGAGGCGCTTGGCGAGTTCTGGTGAGACGACCGGCTGCGCTGCTTTGCGCGCGGCATCTTCGAGCGCCGCGAGGCGCTGGGTGATTTCCGCCGCCGGTTTGGCGGTGTTGGGCGTCATGTTGCCGTAGAGTGGATAGGCGAGCACGGCCAGCACGCCGCCCGCGATGCCCGCGAGTGTGTGCGACACCATCGAGCCGAAGCCGGACTTGGCGGGTGGCGGTGGAGCGGCGGCGGACTTGCTGGTGCTCGATGCCGCAGATGCCGCTGTCTTCGGCGCCTCTGCCTTCTTCGCATCCGTTGCGGTGCTTGCCGCTGCCCCTGCAACTTTCTCAGCTGCCGTCCGTTGCTCGGTCGATGGCGACGGGTTTGCGCTCGCGGCCGTACCCGCGGCCGGCTTCGGCGGTTCTGGCTTGATCTCCGTCGCCTTGCCTTCGATCGTCGCGTGAGGCCGCTTCGGCCCCGATCCTTGCGATCCGCCCGATCCCTGTGATCCGTTGCTCATCGCTCGTTCGACCCTCCAGCTACGCGAGACGTCTGCCGGCCCATCGCCGCGGCTCCCTGGCGCAACACATGCGCGGAGCCGAGACGGAAGGAAAGTCCCGTCAGTCTCGACGGTAAAGCATCAATTGTCCAATCGGTCGGAGACCCGCTCGATCAGTTCCATCAGCGCATTCATCGACGGCCCGTCCGCCACTTCGACGGGCACCTCTCCGAGGGGCGCGAGACCCTTCGCGATCGCGTCCGAAAGGCAGACGTGCACCATCTCGGCAGCCGCATCCACCAGCCCGTGGCGCTGGATCAAACCCGCATAGATCCGCGCCGTCCGGGGCGACATCAGCACGACGCCCTCGATCTCGCCGTCGCCGATCGCCTCTCTCGTGCCCTCGCTCAAGGCTTCTTCCGCCTTCATACGATACACGACGGGTTGCAGCACGCGAAATCCGAGGAGGTCGAGTTCGCCGGCAAGGTCTCCCGCTTTCACTTCGGCCGCCAGATGCAGGATCAACCCATCGGCCGGATCGAGCGTCCCCGCGATTGCGGCGGCGAAGCCGACGACCGATCCCGGACCGATCGCGATCCGCTCGAAACCGAGCGTGCGCGCTTCCTCCGCGGTCCCGCGGCCGACCACGAACAGCGGCAGCGTGGTCGCCTCTCTCAGGTGCGGTGAAAGGGCGAGCGCACGCAGGCCGTTACGGCTCGTCGCAATGAGCGCCGTAACGCCGTCGAGGCTGTCGATCGCCTCGGGCAGGAATTCCGCTTCCATCAGCGGTTCGACGATCGCCTCGTGACCGGCGTCTTCAAGCATCGCCTTGAGCTTCGAGCCGTCAGGCTCAGGACGTGTGACGAGGAACAGCATCAGTGCCCCGATCCCAGGAAGCCCGGCCCCGCCCGCGTGAGCAGTTCCTCTGCCGCCTCGACAGCGAGCTGCACGGCGGCGGCGGGCTCGCCCTGGCGCGTGACCGAATGGCTCTCGCTGCCGTCGGGGCGCAGGATCTCGCCGCTGAACGTGAAGACGCCGCCTTCGAGCCGGCCGAGGCCCGCGATCGGCGTCCGGCACGAGCCTTCGAGGCGGCGGAGGAACGCGCGCTCGGCGGTGACGCACAGCGAAGTCGTGGCATCGTTGAGGGAGCCGAGCAGGGAAGCCGTTGCTTCATCGTCCAAGCGCGTTTCGATGCCAATCGCACCCTGCGCTACTGCCGGCAGCATCACGTCGATCGGGATCGGAGCGGTGATCCGGTC
>CAZKZT010000163.1:0-8143 GCA_964557265.1 uncultured Hyphomicrobium sp. | reverse complement strand
CACCGATCGGCAAAGGCGTCACCGGCAAGGTCGACGATCGCGCGCTCGTGATCGGCAACCGCCGCATCATGGCCGATGCGGGTATCGACACGACATCACTCGATGCCGTTGCGGATGTGATGCGCGGTGATGGCGCGACGGCGATTTTTGTGGCTATCGACGGTGCTGCAGCCGGCGTCATCGCGATCGCCGATCCGGTCAAAGCGTCAAGTCCCGCCGCCATCGCGGCGCTGAAGACCGACGGCATCCGCGTGGTCATGCTCACTGGCGACAATGCGACGACAGCGCGCGCGGTCGCGCGCCAGCTCGGCATCGATGATGTCGAGGCCGAGGTGCTGCCCGAGGACAAAGCCAAAGTCGTCGAGAAATTCCGCAAGGAGGGCCGCGTCGTCGCGATGGCAGGGGACGGCATCAATGATGCGCCGGCACTTGCTGCGGCGGATGTCGGCATTGCCATGGGCACTGGCACGGATGTGGCGATGGAAAGCGCTGGCGTCACGCTGCTCAAGGGGGATCTTGGCGGCATCGTGCGCGCACGCCATCTCTCCGCGGCGACGATGTCGAATATCCGCCAGAATCTGTTCTTTGCGTTCGTCTACAACGCGGCGGGCGTGCCAATTGCGGCGGGTGTGCTCTATCCAGTGTTCGGCATCCTGCTGTCGCCGGTCATCGCGGCGGCTGCCATGGCGCTCTCGTCTGTGAGTGTCATCGGCAATGCGCTGCGCTTGCGGCACGCGAAACTCTAGCTGCGTCGCGTCGCGGTGCTATAGTCCCGATACCGCACGGCTCGGCATCGACCGGACCGTGACGGCCGACGACAGATCGGAACCGGGAGACGCCACGATGAGAGTTTTTACAGGCTGGGGGGCGAGCGCGCTCGCCCTGGCCGCTACGCTGTTTGCTGCGCCTGCTTACGCACAAAAGCAGGGCGGCGTTCTGAAGTCATATGTCTGGGACACGCCGCCGAGTGCTTCTATTCATGAAGAAGCGACCATCTCGACCGTGTTCCCGTTCATGCCGGTCTTCAACAATCTGGTGCTGTTCGATCAGACGAAGCTCGAAGCGAATCTCGACACGATCGTGCCGGATCTCGGCAAGAGCTGGTCGTGGGATGGCGCAAAGACGACGCTGACGTTCCAGCTCGAGCAGGGCGTGAAGTGGCACGACGGCAAGCCGTTCACTGCGAAGGATGTGAAGTGCACCTTCGATCTCGTGTCGGGCCTCGTCAAGTCCGAGGACTTCCGCAAGAACCCACGCAAGATCTGGTACCACAACCTCAAGGAAGTCGCGACGAAGGGGGATCACGAGGTCAGCTTCGTGCTCAAGGCGCCGCAGCCGAGCTTCCTCGCGCTCCTGGCGTCGGGATACACGCCGGTCTATCCGTGCCACATCGAGCAGAAGCAGATGCGCTCGAACCCGGTTGGAACCGGCCCGTTCAAGTTCTCCGAGATGAAGCGCGGTGACTCGATCAAGCTCGTGCGCAATCCCGACTACTGGAAGAAGGGCTTTCCCCGCCTCGACGGCATCGACTATCGGATCATCAACAACCGCTCGACGCGCGTGCTCGCCTTCATCGCGGGTGAAGTGGACCTCACGTTCGTGTCGGACGTGACGGTGGCAGGCCTCAAGGATGTCGAAGCCAAGGCGCCGAAATCGATTTGTCAGTTCGTGCCGTCGAACAACACGGTCAACATGATCGTCAATTCGTCGGCGGCGCCATTCGACAATCCGAAGGTTCGGCGCGCCATGGCGCTGGCTATCGATCGCGGTGCATTCAACACCATTCTCGCGGAAGGCAAGGCTTCGATCGGCGCGGTGATGCTGCCGGGGCCGGAAGGCGTGTGGTCGATGTCGCCCGAGGAACTCGCCAAGCTGCCCGGTTACAATCCGGATCGCTCCAAGGATCTCGCCGAGGCGCGCAAGCTCATGGAGGAGCTTGGCTACAGTGCGGCGAAGCCGCTCAAGGTCAAGGTCGCGACGCGGAACATCCCGCTCTATCGCGATCCCGCCGTGATCTTCATCGACCAGATGAAGTCGATCTACATCGATGGCGAGCTCGAGAATGTCGACACGCCGCTCTGGCACGCCAAGATCACGCGCAAGGACTACGCGGTCGGGCTCAACACGACCGGCGTCGGCGTTGACGATCCCGACGTCAATCTGGTCGAGAACTACACCTGCGCGTCGGAGCGCAACTATACGGGCTACTGCAACAAGGAGGTCGACGCGCTGATCTTCGCCCAATCGCGCGAGACCGACCCGGCCAAGCGCAAGGAAATCCTCTGGAAGGCCGAGCGCACGATCGTCGAGGACGTGGCGCGGCCGATCATCCTCCACAACAAGGCGGCGACGTGTTGGGCGCCGCATGTGAAGGGCGTCACCAGCCACATCAACTCGCTCTACAACTCCTGGCGCATGGAGAATGCGTGGCTGGACAAATGATCCGCACTGCTTGATCGACGCTTGAAACGACAGCGGCGCGGCCCCTTTCGGAGCCGCGCCGTTGCTTTTCTGTGGTCGCGGATCGAGGCGATTTACTTCAGGGACTTGGCCTTGATCTCGCTGAGCTTGCCGCCACTTTCAGCAGTCTCACGCAGCAGTGCCGACGGCTGCCAGCGCTTGCCGTACTGCTGATGCCAGGCCGCGACCTGATTGTAGATCTCGCGTGCGCCGATCGTGTCGCCCCAGAACATCAGGCCGCCGCGCCAGCGCGGGAAGCCGAAGCCGTGCAGCCACATCACGTCGAGATCGCTCGCGCGGATCGCCTTGCCCTCCTCGAGGATCTTGCAGAACTCGTTGATCGAGCCGAACAACAGGCGATGGAGGATCTCCTCGTCGCCGATCTGGCGCGGCGTGTTGCCGAGCTTCTCCGACTCTTCGCGGATGATCTCCTGCACCACTGCAGACGGGCGCGGTGTCCGGTCGCCGGGCGCGTAGTCGAACCAGCCGCCCTGCGTCTTGAGACCCTTGCGGCCCATCTCAACGAGACGATCCGGGATCGGGGACATGCGGTAGTTCGGATCGGCAGCCTTGCGGCGCTTGCGCGTATCGTAGCCGATGTCGAGGCCGGACATGTCCGCGACCGCGAACGGGCCTACCGGATAGCCGAATTCGACCATCACCTTGTCGACCTGCTCTGGCAGCGCGCCTTCCTCGATCATCAGGTTCTGCTCGGCGCCGAACGGGATGCGGCTGCGGTTGGCGGCGAAGCCGTCGCAGTTGCCGGCGTAGGCGCTGACCTTGTTGATGTCGCGGCCGAGTTTCATGGCGGCGGCGAGCGTTGTCGGCGCGGTCTTGCTCGCGTTGACGACCTCGAACAGCTTCATCACGTTGGCGGGCACGAAGTAGTGCGTGCCGGCGACCATTTCCGGTCGCTTGGTCGTCGCCGCGATCTCGTCGATGTTGAGCGCCGAGGTGTTGGTGAACAGCAGCGCCTCGGGCTTCATCACGCGGTCGAGTTCAGTGAATACCGCCTTCTTCACCGGCATCTGCTCGAACACGGCTTCGATCACGGCGTCGCTATCGGCGATCTCCTCGTACGTCTCGACCGGTGTGATGAGGGCGAGACGCTTGTCCATCTCCTCCTGGGAGAGGCTGCCGCGCTTGACGCTGACGGCGTAGTTGTCGCGGATGCGCGCGATGCCGCGGTCGAGCACTTCCTTCGAGGCATCGAGCAGCTTCACAGGCATTCCGGCATCGGCAAAGCTCATCGCGATGCCGCCGCCCATCGTGCCCGCGCCGATAACGGCCATGGTTTTGACTTCGGGGAGCTTGAGATCCTTGGGCAGGCCCGGGATCCGGTTGACCTCGCGCTCGGAGAAGAACGCGTAGCGCAGCGCCTTGGCCTGGTCGGAGCTGACGAGGTCGAGGAACAGGCGGCGCTCCTCCGCGACACCATCGGCGAACGAGAGTTTGGTCGCAGCCTCGACGGCGTCGATGCAGGCGTACGGTGCCTTCTGGCCACGGGCCTTGCGCGCGATCGACTTGCGCATGGCGTCGAACATGCCGGGGTCGTTCTTCACCTCGGCGATCTTGTCGGTGCGGGCGCTGACGCGCGGCAGCGGGCGAACGGCGGCCTTGCTCTTGGCGTAGGCGATGGCGGCGCCGCGCAGATCCTTGCCGTCGACGATCTCGTCGATGATGCCGAGTTCCTTCGCCTCGGGCGCCGGTACGTGACGGCCGCTGGTGATCATCTCCAGCGCGGCCTTCGGTCCGATCAGGCGCGGCAGGCGCTGCGTGCCGCAGCCCCCCGGGATGATGCCGATCAGAACTTCGGGCAGGCCGACCTTGGCGTCCGCAACGGCGACTCGATAGTGGCAGCCGAGCGCGTGCTCGAGGCCGCCGCCGAGCGCGTAGCCGTGGATCGCGGCGACGACGGGCTTCGACACTTCGTCGAGCAGGTCGTAGCTGCGCCGCTTTGGCGGCGGGCGCGATTTGTCGAAGCCGCGGATGTCGGCGCCGGCGATGAAGCTGCGGCCTGCGCCGATCATCACGAACCCCTTCACGTTCGGATCGGCCTCGCCCTTCTCCAGCGATTCGATGATACCCTCGGTAACGCCTGGGCCGAGTGCGTTTACCGGCGGATTGTCGATCGTGATGACACCGATGCCATCCTCGACGTCGTAGCGGACGACGGGCTTGTCGTTCATGTCTCGTGCTCCTCGTTCTTGTTCTATAGTTGGTTAGGCGATCTCGGCAGCGAGCTGCTTGAGGTACCACTCCGCGTCGCCGAGCAGCGTCTCGCACATGGCAAGCCGCTTGTAGTAGTGGCCGACAACCAGTTCATCGGTCATGCCCATGCCGCCGTGAAGCTGGACACCCTGGCCGCCGACGAAGCGAGCGCACTGCGCCGTCTTCACCTTCGCCTGCCAGATGGCGCGGCGTGCATTCGGATCGTTGTCGTCGATCGCCTGAAGCGCGGCGTGGACGAGCGCGCGGGCTTCCTCGGTCGATACGCTCATGTCGACGAGGCGATGCTGCAGCACCTGGAACTTGGACAGGAGCTGGCCAAACTGCTGGCGCGTCTTGAGATAGTCGACGGTGATCTGGGTCACTGCGGCCATGGCGCCGACCGCTTCGGCGCACAGGGCGATGGCACCGCGGTCGAGGACATCACTGATGACGGCTGCAACATCGCGATCGTCTGCACCGAGCTTGGCATTCGCAGGTATGCGGACGTCTGCCAGTGTCACGGCGCCGCCGCGGCGGCCATCGAGTGCCGGTGCCGGGCTGATGTGCACGCCCTTCGTCTCGCGCGGCACGAGAAACAGTGCGACCGGGCCCGTCTCGCTGCCCAGGCGCGCGCTGACCACGAGCGTGTCAACGGCATGAGCGGAGATCGCATGCGTTTTCGAACCATTCAGGACGTAGCCGTCGCCGTCGCCGTCGCGCTTCGCGACCGTGCGGACGTAGTCGCGCGCGAAGCCCGCATCCGGCTCCGCGTGGCAGAAAGCGAGCGTCAGCTTGCCTGCGGCGATGTCGCCGAGCAGTGCTTGTTGCTCCGGCGTACCCGCGCGCTCGATCGCGCCGGCGCCGAGCACGACGGTGCCGAGCAGCGGCTCCAGCAGCAGGAAGCGGCCGGCCGCAGCCATCACGATGCCGAGTTCGGTCGCGCCACCGCCCGAGCCGCCGGCGGATTCCGGCAGCGCGATGCCGAGCCAACCCATCTCGGCGTATGTCGCCCAGTCCTCACGGCTGAAGCCGGGGCCGTCCTCGGCACGCATGACCTTCTTGAAGTGCTCGTAGGGGTACTTGTCAGTCAGCAAGTCGCGGAGGCTGTCATCCAGGAGCGAGCGCTCCTCACTAGAAAATGCGGGCATTGATCGAAAACCTCAGAGACCGAGAGCGCCTTTGGCGATGATGTTCTTCTGCACCTCACTGGAGCCGCCATAGATCGTGGCGGCGCGGCGGTAGAGGTGCTCGTAGACGAGGCCGGTGGTGTCTTCGGGGCCGATCAGCTCGCCGTTCCAGCCGCCGTGGAGCGCATCGGTCTGGTAGACCTGCCCGTAGCGGCCGAGCACGTCCATGACCGACTGATGCACCGCCTGTTGCAGCTCGGTGCCGCGCAGCTTGAGGGCCGCCGCACCCATCAGTGTCGGCGCGCCACCTTCTTCCGCGGTGGCGGCGAGCTGGTCGGCCATCAGGGCCTTGACGGTCGCGAGGCCGACCTCGTGCTCAGCGACCTTGCGCCGCCAACTCGGGTCATCGGCGAGCGCGCTGCCGCCCTCCTTGGTCTCGGCGAGCAGGCGGCGCAACGCCTCGACGGCGTGTTCGAGCCGCGAGATCTCGACGTTACCGACGCGCTCGTTGGCGAGCAGGAACTTGGCGTAGGTCCAGCCCTTGCCTTCCTCGCCGATCAGGTTCTCGACCGGCACGCGCACGTCGTCGAAGAACACCTCGTTGAGATGGTGGCTCATGGTGATCGCGATGATCGGGCGCACGGTGATGCCCGGTGTCTTCATGTCGATCAGCACGAACGAGATGCCGTCCTGCTTCTTGCCGCTGTCATCGGTACGCACAAGGCAGAACATCATGTCGGCCCAGTGCGCGAGCGAGGTCCAGATTTTCTGGCCGTTGATGACGTAATGGTCGCCCTCGCGCACGGCCTTGGTCTTGAGGTTCGCAAGATCAGAGCCGGCGCCGGGCTCCGAGTAGCCCTGGCACCACCAGGTTTCGTTCTTGATGATCCCCGGCAGGTAGCGGCGCTTATGTTCTTCAGTGCCGAACGTATAAATGACCGGACCGGCCATGTTGACGCCGAAAGGCGGCACCGCGGGCGCGCCGCCACGGCCGAGTTCCTCGTTGAAGGCGAGCGTCTGTGCAGGTGTCCAGCCGAGGCCGCCGTGCTCCTTCGGCCATTTGCCGGTGATCCAGCCCTTGGCGCCGAGCCGCTTCAGCCAGACGTCGTATTCGTCGCGTTCGAGATGCTGCCCGAGTTCCTGCTTGCGGCGCACCTCGGCCGGCAGCTCCTTCTCGCAGAAGGCGCGAACCTCCGCACGAAAAGCATCGAGCGTCGTGTCGCGTTCGACCGACCTGATAAACATGGGCGCTCCCCGAATTTATTCTACGTCTGGCAGGACGTTAGAAAGGGAGAGCCGGGTTTGCAATCGCGAACGTCGCCACAGGCAAGGGCCATGCAAACCAGGAGGGCGTCCGTGTGCACTGCAAAAAAAGAAGGGCCGCGACGGATCGCGGCCCCTGCATGATGGCGTTCGTGCGCCGCAGCCTCAGTCCTGGGGCTGCTTGGCGACGCGAATGTAGGGCTTCGGGCGGGTGAAGCCGCCGAACTTCGCCTGGGCTTCTTCGTCCGACACCGCCGCCGTGAGGATGACGTCGCCGCCCGGCGTCCACTGCGCCGGCGTCGCGACCTTGTGCTTGGCGGTGAGCTGCAGGCTGTCGATCACACGCAGGATCTCGTCGAAGTTGCGCCCGGTGGTCATCGGGTAGGTCAGCGACAGCTTCACCTTCTTGTCGGGGCCGACGACGAAGACGGAGCGGACCGTCGCATTATCGGCCGGCGTGCGGCCCTCGGAAGTCTCGCCGGCGGTCGCGGGGAGCATGTCGTAGAGCTTGGCGATCTTGAGCTGCGGATCGCCGATCAGCGGGTAGTCGACGCTGTGGCCGGTGACATCCTTGATGTCCTCTTTCCAGCGGTGATGGCTGTCGACAGGGTCGACCGAGATGCCGATGATCTTGGTGTTGCGCTTGGTGAACTCGCCTGCGAGGCCGGCCATGTAACCGAGCTCGGTCGTGCAGACCGGCGTGCGCTCGTTCGGGCGCGAGAACAGGCCCGCCCAGCCGTCGCCGATCCACTGGTGGAAGTCGATCGGACCGGCCGTTGTGTCGGCGGTGAAGTTCGGAGCTTCGTCGTTGATGCGGAGTGCCATTATTTCCTCATTGCAGTAGCGCGCCGAGCATTCCCGGGTGACCGCGCGCGGCCGAATCCGGTCGAATGATCGAGCTGTTCGCTCGCGACACTAGGACAACGCAGCGCGCTGCGGAATCGCTCCGCAGGTCCGAGGCTTCGACGAAATTCTTCTAAGGATATGGCCGTCGCGCAAATGAACCAGTCCAGTGCCGCTGTGTTGACACTATTGCGCCCGGATCTCGGTGATGTCCATCACGATCGGGGCGTGGTGGTGGC
>CAZKZT010000162.1:0-8163 GCA_964557265.1 uncultured Hyphomicrobium sp. | reverse complement strand
CTACCTGGAGGAATGTCTATCTCGAACGAACTAAAGCTTCGCCGGGCTATGCAGAGAGCCTGTGTGCGATCTGCGGATGGAACGCGCCACCGACCGCGTCCGGATTCTGGCGAAGGCGTAGAGCGGATAGATCTCGATCTCTTTGGCTGCTCTCGACCCGAGTCTTTCGATCGGGATGTGGAGGCAATTTTCGAACCGCGGGACGACTGCCTTTGCGCCCATCGATCAGACGGCCTTGGGCGCTTCAACGAGTGCGCGACTTGGCCAAAACACGCCGGGTTCCGTCTTATTTTGACATGAGCTGGGGGAGGAACAAGCTGATCTCGGGAAAGGCCAGAAGAATCGCCAAGCACACCAGAAGCACCAGAAGGAATGGCAGCGACGCGCGCACCACGCCAGTGATAGGTACGCCCATGATGCCGCTCGTGACATACAGGGAGATGCCGAACGGCGGCGTGATCTGGGCGATCTGCATACTCAGGACCAGGATCACGTTCATGTAGATCAGGTTCACGTCAGCAGCGATCAGGGCCGGCAATACCACCGGCACGGTCAGGTACATGATCGGCAGCGGGTCGAGGAACATCCCCATGATCAACCAGAGCAACGTGATCATCAAAACGAGTTCCATGGGCGACAAGCCGGAGCCAATCGTCCAGGCGGCGACTTCCTGCGGTAGGCGCGCGAAAGCCAGCGGTGATGTGAAGAGTAGCGCTCCCGCGACGAGCAAAAAAATCATCGAGCTATTGCTCACGGCGCCTTTCACAGCCTGATGATAGAAATTGTGCCAAGTGATTCCTCGATAGACGAAGGCCGCAATCAGTAGCCCATAGACGCAAGAGACCGCAGCAGCCTCAGTTGGCGTGAATACACCGCCATAGATGCCGCCAAGCACGATGACCGGCATCAGCATTGCGGGCAGAGCCTTCAGCGTCGCCTGACCACTCTGGATCCAGGTCTGCCGTGACTGCTGATCGCGCTGATACTTCCGGCTGAGGATCATTCCCGTAACGCCGAGCGCGAGGCCGATCAGGATGCCGGGAACGATCCCAGCGATGAAAAGCAGACCCGCATTCTGCTGCGCGAGTGCGCCATAGAGTATCATGATGATACTTGGCGGGATCATCTGGCCCAGCGTGCTGCTGACAGAGAGCAGGCCGGCGATGAACTCCTTGCTATAGCCGGCGCGCACCATCGGAGGTGTGGCGAGCGCAGCAACACCGGCGAGCGTCGCGGTCGTCGAACCAGTAATGGCCGCGTATACCATGCACGTGAGCACGGTCGTGAATGCCATGCCGCCCTTGATGTGTCCGACGTAGCTATCGACCGCGTCGTAGATGTACCGGGCAGGCCCGCAGTAAGCCATGATGTTGCCGGCGAGCAGGAAGAACGGCACCGCGAGTAGCACGAAGCTGTCGATGCTGCCGAACATCGTCATCGGCACGCTGACCGCGGGCATCGCCATGAAGAAGGACGTGAGAAAGATGGCGCTAACGGTCAGCGCGATCCATATCGGCAGCCCCGCCAGCACCAGTCCGGCCAAAATGCCGATGCCAACTCCCAGCACAGCGCGTTCTCCCCCGTTTGTGTCGATCGATCGCGCGGTGTTGTCCGCGTCATTGTCGGAAGTTGGCTCGAAAGTCTACTGCTCGGATTGGTTGATCTGCCTTGGTTCCGGTGCGCGCATTGCCTGGATCGCAGCGATCATTCCTGCGAGACTGAATAGAACCAGGATGCCCATCCCGAGCGGCACAATGCTGTAGGGCAGCCACTGCGGGAACTGGAGCGAAGCGGTCAGGACGCCATATTCATAGGTCTGCATCGCGAGTTCGGTGCCCCAGACAAGGATCGCGCCCCCAACGATGAAGGCCGTGAGGTTCACGGCGAAGAGATGCAATTGCTGGCGTGCGCCAGTGAGACCTGTAACGAGTAAGTCGAGCGCCACATGGCCCTTATTGCGAAGAACAGGTCCCGCAACGATGAATGCCGCGAACAGGGCGAGATATCGCGCTGCTTCCTCAATCCATTCTAGCGAGAAGCTGAATACATAGCGCATGATGACAGCGGCGAAGGCCAAGCCGACACTGGCAAGCATGGCCAGTCCAGAGACGAAGAAGAGTATCTTCTCGAGGACATCCATAATGCGCTGTAGCACGGCGCTCGCTCTCCACATTGACCGGACTGACACATCGGTAGTGCCAGCCCGGATGCTGTCCGGTTCCCCGCCCTAGAATGATCAGCGCTTGATCTCGATGCCCTCGCCGAGCTTCCTGACCTGGTCGACCATCGTTTGGCCATCGGCGCCGACGGCCTTAACGAAGCGCTCGACAGCGGCATCTCGTACTTTGCTGGCGAAATTCTCCATCTCCTCGGGGCTCAGCCAGCTGATCTTCACATTGTAGGGCGCTGCCTGCATCTCCTTGAGATAGCGGATCTCGAGCTCGTCGACCGCCTTTGCGGCGTACGCCTGAGTTTCAGGTATGGCTTTGGTCTCGATGATCTCCTGAAGATCCTTCGGCAGGCTATTCCACCAGCGCAAGCTGGCGAGGAACGGAAGCCCGTAGCCGGCATAGAACGGCAGCGTCATAAATTTCGTGTGCCAGCGTGCGTCGTGATAGTGGACCGGTGTGGTTACGAGCCCGTCGACAACGCCTTGCTGCAGCGCGACGGGCACTTCCGCACCCGCAACGGTCATCGGTGAAGCGCCGAGGTTGCGGATGTACAGCTCGCCCATCAGACCGCCGGGATGGCGGATGCGCAGGCCCTTCAAGTCGTCGAGCTTCTCGACGGCGCGGACGTTGTTGCTAACGACCATGAAGCCGTTGAGCGTCGGAAGGTGGCCGAGCCGCTTCAATCCCTTGCCGGCTTGCCGCTTGGCGAGAATGTCCTGGATGGTCTTGTCGTTCATGACGCGGCGCATGTGCTCGCCCTGACCGGGCGCCACCTTGAGCAGGAATGGAATGTTCCAGATTGCTTCACCAGGATCGACGCCCTCGACGATGCCGCTGATGTTATAGGTGGCGTCAACCGTTCCGGTTTGCACCATCGTCACTTCTTGGCTGATCGCGCCGAGTTCGGCATTCGGATGGATCGTAACGGCGAGACGACCGCCGGTGAGTTCCTCGACCTTCTGCTTGAAGAAGGCCATGTTGCGTCCGTGCTGAGTGTGCTCCGGATAGGCGTGTGCGATGCGCATTTTGCTCTGTGCCGCGGCATCCTTTGCCATCAGGCTTGCGGCAAACACGGCGGCGGCTCCGACGGCAATTGTGCCGCGAAGGGCTCTTGGATTGATGAAGCGGGTCACGAGCGTCTCCCTAGTCTTTCTATTTTGATCAATTGACAGCTGACGTTAACCCGTCACCTGTGAGCGTCGGCAGCAGAACTGCGAGGTTGGTTTGCTTGTACGATCGCGCTCCACCGATGGAAGCTTTCAACTTCCATCCGCTGCCTCATTCCGGTGGCCGCAACGGCGATGAACGCGGGCTTACGCGCCAAGCGCATGACGTTCCCTCCTCCCGATTTTCCTTTTTTGTTGGAGCCGCCTCAATGGACGGCCCAGAAGATAGGCTTTGCTACCAATTCAACATCTTGAACGCATCAGTCAAAGGGGTGGACAGATGCCAAGCTGCCTCGCCGGTCCAGTCTCGTCAACAGCCGAATTGCTGGGATCAGATATCACCGAGATGCTTTTTGACGGCGGCCTTCATGATCTTTGCCGTTTTCGGCCTGCGGTCCAAGCAGCGGGAAACCGGCCCGGCCACTACGAGCGACAGCCGCCGCTGCGCAAGAGGTAGCGATAGGCTGACGCCGGCGAGGTCGGCGATGTACTCGGAATTGCTCTGGTGGTAGCCGCGCTTGGCGGCCTCGAGAATCTCGGCTTCGACGGCGGCAGCATTGGCGGGACTCGTTTTCGAGTAGCGATCGAACCTGATCTTTTTGTAGAGGGCGCGCCGCTCCTGCGGTGTGTGCTGCGCGAGGAGCGCGCGCCCCGCAGAGCTCGCCTGGATCGGCACGAGCGTGCCGACCTGGGCGAAGTACCGCAGCGGGTGCTTCGACTCGATCACATGAAGCATGATGACAGACGTGCCCGCAGCCGATCCTATAGCGGTCGTCTCACCTGTCTGGCGAGCGATGTCGGCGACCGCATTGTATACGGCTTCGGGAAGCGGTTCGGCCTCGCCGAACGCTTGGGCGACCGCCAACCAGCGCGGGCTCGGATAGTATCCACGCCGCGCCGTCGGCTCGTAGAGATAACCCCTATCAGCCAGCGTCCAAACGATATTGAACGTACTCGAGCGCGGCCAATTGAGGTCGTCGGCGATCTGGGCAAGCGTCGACGGCTTCTTACGCTTGGCAAAATACTCCATCAACTCGAGGACGTTCGCCACTTGCTTGACGAGCATTGTCCTTCATTCCATCCAGCGCGAGCCCATCTGCCTAGCCATCGAGCTGCATTCAGACACTGGGCGATAAAAATCACAAGTGTGAATAATCACACCCGAGCGACCAGTCGCGCGCGATTGAATTAGCGGGGTATCCGCAGCCGGCGCTGAGCATCAATGGGTGATGACGCGGGCTGCGGAATATCACGACTTGGCTGCTCGAGGCCCCCAAAAGACCAAGATCGTCAACGTCGCAATCCCCAAAGTGAGCCCCAGGAGATCGGTGTAGGTTTCAGGGATCAGCATCATGAACCCGGCGAAGCCAATCACAATGCGCGACCAGATTGGCAGATTCCCGATCCGGTAGAAGTAACCTTCGAATGCCGCAGCCAGGAGAAGCACCGCACCGATAGCGGTCGCGGAAACCTGCAACACTTGCAACAGGGGCCCCTTCAGGATCAAGGCTGGCTGCAGCACAAACAGCATCGGTAGGACGAACAGCAGGCAACCGATGCGGATGGCCTTGAAGCCAACGGCCATCGCGTCTGCTTTGGCAATCGACGCCGCAGCGATTGCCGCCAGAGCCACCGGCGGCGTGATGAACGAAACAAGCCCCCAGTAGAAGACGTACAGATGCACAGCCATGGGATCGAGACCCAGGCTGATCAACGCTGGCGCAACTGTGATCGCGACGAAGATATAGCAGGCCGAGGCCGTCATCCCCATGCCGAGGATGAAGCTCGTGATAGCGCCGGTGACGAGCAGAAGGAAAACGTTGTTGCCGGCATACTGCACGAGTTCGCGTGAGAACGAGTTCGCGACGCCCGTAATCGAAAGCGCGCCGATAATGAGACCTATGCCGGCAATCAAACAGACGATCTGAGCAATGGACTGGCCGACATCCACGACGAGGCCTGCAAAGCGTTTGGCTGTGAAGCCGATCGTGCGGGCTCTCGCAACAGCCACAAGCACGAGGAAAAGCGAAACCCAGAAAGGTGCTTCGCCTTCAAGGCGCCAGACCAGCAGCAGGACAGTAAGACCGATAATTGCGGCGATGTAGTACCACCCACCGGCAAGGGTCGCCATGAGCGGCGGAACCTCGTGCGCTTCGACGCCACGAAGGCCATTCCGCCCCGCGTAGAAATCGGTCTGCACGAATAGAGCAAAATAGAAGAGCAACGCGGGCAAGAATGCCGCGATGACGACCTCTGCGTAGGGCACGTTCAAAAAGTTGGCCATGATGAAGGCGGCTGCCCCCATCACTGGCGGCATGAGCGCACCGCCGGTCGAAGCGCAGGCCTCGACGGCACCGGCATATGCCGGCGGGTAGCCGCACCGCTTCATGGTCGGAATGGTGAGAGTACCTGTCGTCAGAACATTCGAGGTAGGGCTACCCGAGAGCATGCCGAACAGGCCGGACGAGATGATCGCCACCTTAGCGGGACCACCGCGGGACGTTCCCAACAAGGCTGAAGCGAACTCCATGAAGAAAGCCCCGCCCCCCGTGGTCGACAACACCACGCCAAACACGAGGAAGCCGATTAGGGTGTCGGCGACAACCTGCATGGGTATTCCGATGAGACTCTCGAGACCATAGACGTGCTCATTGAGCGTCTGGCCGAGATCAAGCTGCACGCCCCACAGAAATCCCGGCATGTAGCCGGCGTAGAGAGGGAAGGACGCAAAGACGAGGCAGAAGATGAAGAGGATCATCTCGCCAGTACGGCGAAGTCCTTCGAGCACCAAAACGACGACGGCACCGGCAACAATGGTCGCATGAAGCGGCGCGGTTGTGTTCCAACCGGCATCGATGATCGCCTGAGCACGTATGGCGATCCAGGTTGTGAGGCCAAGCAGCGCTGCGGCACACATCCAGTCGTACCACGGAACAGGGCCATGCCACGGCTTGCGAACTGGATAGACCAGGAAGCCTATCGCGCCAAAGATGCCGATCATCAGATAATAGTAGGCTGTGCTGATCGGCCTGAAGCCGGCGAATCCGAGGTTGAAGACTTGATTGATGGAGAGGAGCAGACCGACGACGGTCAGAGCAAACGTCACCCAGAAAGCCGCCCCGACGAGGCGGACTGAGCGCGCCTCAGGATCTTCCATGATCTCAGTAGTCGTCTGCTCTTCAGTCGCCATGTAATCCCCCCGTTGAAATCACTCGCACCGCGCCCGCAGCCTTGAGGGCCCGAGAGATGATAAGTCCGCTTCAGCTCGAAAGATCGCGAGCGCGCCAGCTTCCTGACGCGCTCGCAATATGGGGAGAATTAGAGAGACTTGAGTATCTCTGCGCGACGCGGCATCCACATCTCCTGGAGCTTTGCCGCATCTGCGCCGCTGGCCGCGGGTTCCTTCATCATGACTGCCCAAGCCTCGCGCAGTAGCTTGTGCCGCTTGACGATGCCGTCCTGCCACTTCTGATGCTCAGGCGTCCAGACGTTCTTCTCTTTCAGGAGCCTGATGGCTCCGTCGTGGAATGGCGCGTCCTTCGGGAAGGTGCCGGAGTTCTTGACCTCCCAACGCTCCATGATCGGCGAAGCCGCCTTGTAGGTGTCGTAGGTGTCCACGATCGCCTTGGTGACGGCGTAAACTTCCTCTTCCTTTGCGTCTCCATAGACGGTGATCATCGGGTATTTGTAGCCCATGACCGTCTTCGGATTCTCCTTGGATACGCCCGAGCCGAACGTCTCGGAGTAGGGAGCTGCAAGCGGTATGGCGCGCTGGATCTTGCTCCACAGCTCCTTGTCGGATGCCGGCAGCTCAATCCAGTCGATACCGTAGGAACTTGCTTCGAGCTCACGCAGCGACACAGTCGTCAAAGCTGCACCTGCAGCGTCTGCGCGGCCCTCTATGAGCGCTTTCAATGACGCGCCATAGCTTGGGAACTCAATGACCTGCATATCCTTGTAGGAGATGCCGCCAGCCTCGAGAATGGGCTCGATCTTCGCGTTGACCGAGGTATTGGCTTTGGCAAGCGCGTAACGCTTACCCTTGAGATCCTGAAGGGTTTTGATGCCGCTGGTCTTGGTCACGCAAATCGAAAGCGAGTTCATGCGTCCAAGCAAACAGCGCAGGTCTTGCGGACCCCAATTCGGCGCTGCGTATTCATAAAGCCCCTCGGCCGCGAAAAAGACTTCCGTCGCGAGCCATCCGTGCGACACACGACGCTCCTTGACCGGCTGGATGCGCCCGATAGAAGTGCCCGAAGGCTGCAAACGAACGCGCGTTCCGTAGGCCTTGCCCAGTGCGTCCGCGATTGCAGAGGCCTCAACATAGCCCGACGCGCCGACGTCATAGACGCTCCAGATCATCGTAGAGGGCAAGCCGGGAGCCGACTGTGCCTGTGCAGCGGCCATGTCCGGCAGCAACCCCGCGCCTAGAGCAGCGCCCATGCCGCCGAGATAGGTCCTGCGATCAATCTCCATTTATCGCTTCCTCCTTGGTTAAAGATTATTCGCTGACTGCATTCAGTCTTGCCCCCTTGAACCATCTTGGACACACAAGTTCAAGTCGACCGTACGCCTGAGAAAGTTCCGCCCACAATCGTAGCCTGGAACATTGGCGACTGTCGTCGCGTCGCGCTCCTGCCAGGTTGCTGCACGCTTGGCAGCTCATCGGACAAACACGACGCCATCCCGTAAGGCCAGGAAATTATTTGCCAAATTAGGTGCCGTGGCCTGGAAGGCCGCCGGCGGTTGATCCGTCAGCCACCGATCGCACATCTGCTAACCGGCGATAACCGACCACACATTCTGTTGGCTGCGGATCCATCGAG
>CAZKZT010000161.1:259-8278 GCA_964557265.1 uncultured Hyphomicrobium sp. | reverse complement strand
AGATCAGGCTTTCTCGACGCCGACCGCGATGCGGAAGCGGCGCGCGATGGCCGAGCCGTCCTTGACGGGAAGCGACCAGGGATCCTCGGTAATCGCAATCTTGGCGACGGCGAAGTTCGGTCCCGGCTGCTTGAACATCAGGTCTGCGAGCGCATCGATCTGCGTCTCTTCGGTCACCAGCATCGTCTTGGCGATGCCGAAGCCCTCGGCGACCTTGCACATGTCGGTGCGGGCGCCCGTCAGGCCGTTCTGGCGGCCGGTTTCGCCGAAATGCTCGTTGTCGAGGACCAGAATGCCGAGGTTCTTCGGCGCCTGGTCAGCGACGACGCCGAGCGAGCCGATGCCCATCATCATCTCGCCATCGCCGGTAATCGCGAGCACGCGACGGTTGGGCTGCGCGAGCGCGATGCCGAGCGCCGTGATGACCGAGAGGCCCATGCCGCCCCACGAGTAGAGGTTCTCGGGCTGGTCGCCGGCCGCCGAGATGTCCCAGGTCGGGCTGCCGAGGCCGGGCACGACGAGCGCATCACCACGCTGCTTGAGGAGGGCCGCGACGAACGGGCGGCGTTTGATCTTGTTCGGGTTGCTCATTGTTGTGCTCTCACTTCTGCCCGAAGCCCTTGGCGCCGATCACGCGCTGGCTGACCAGCACGGCGGCGGACTGATTGCCGTGGAACGCGAAATCCGCCGCTGCCACGAACGTCTCGCCGATCTCGTCGGCGTGCTCGACGGGGAAGCAGCGCACGCCCACCGCCTCGAGCACGGTCTGCGTCGCGCGGCCCATCGGCACCTGCCACGGGTTGAACTCGCCCCACTGGCCGCGCATCGTGACCAGGGTCAGGCACGGCGTCCGCATCGTGATCGGGATGCCGAACGCGTTGATGCAGTTACCGACGCCGGACGACTGCATGGCGATCATCGCACGCTTGCCGCCGAGCCACTGGCCAGTGACGAAACCGACGCCTTCTTCCTCGGTGGACAGCGTCACGAGACGCATGTCCTTGTCACCGCCGACCATCTTGAGCAGGCTGGTGAGCCCGCCGTCGGGAATAGTCGCGACCGTGTTGATGTCGCGTTCTTTCATGGCCGCGAAAACGTCCGCGGACCAGTCGCGTGTCTTGGTTGTCATGTGCTTCTCTGTGATGTCCTCTGTAGGGATACGGTCAGCTCTTGCCGTCGTCGCGGGCGCCCGTGAGGCGGTTGCGATAGCCTTCCGGCGTTGCGATGCCGCCGGCTTGGTAAGCTTTTTCGATCGCCTTCACGTTCGGGGCGAAGATGGTCGCCCGGTTCTCGCGGCACCAGTCGCGCGAGGCGATCACAGTGTCGATCGAGCCTTGGAATTTCGGCATCACCCAGCGGGCGAACAGCTCGAAGCTGCGGAAGGTGTCCTCGCGGTTGGCCCACTCGTGGGCGCGGAACATGACGCCGCCGATGCCGCCCTTGCTGGCCGCGATCATGCGCTCGATGCCCTTGGTGATCGTCTCCGGCGAGCCGACCAGCGTGTTGCCGGCGGCGACGCCCTCGCGCAGCGGATCCTGCGAGCGCCCCGGCGGACGGCCGAGCGTATCCTCGAAGTACGTCACCGTCTCCTGGCGCTCACCGTAGGCGACATCGCGCAGCGCCCGCTCGTCGTCCTCGGCGCAGTGCATGTTGACGACGAGGCGCCAATTCTGGCGGCTGATGGTGGTGCCGTGCTTCGCCGCTTCGTCTTCGGCGATCTTCCAGTGCGCGGGGAGCGCGTCGACGCCGCCCGGCAGACCGGCGCCGAGCGACAGGACGCCGATGCCATGCTTGCCTGCCGCCTGCATGCCCGCTGGTGACTGGGTGCTCGCGACTGCAATGGGGAAATGCGGATAGGAGTAGGGTGCCAGATGCAGACGCGCCTCGCGCATCTCGAACCAGTCGGTCTTCATCGTCACCGGCTCCTCGCACTTGAGGAGTGCCATGATCGCGTCGAGCGATTCCATCATGCGCGGCCGCTGGGTCTCGGCTTCGATCGCGAGCATGTAGGCGTCAGAGGAAAGCGCGCCCGGTCCGCAGCCGAGCATGGCGCGGCCTTTGGTCATGTGGTCGAGCTGGACGAAGCGCTGCGCGACGAGAAATGGATGATGGTAGGGGAGGCTGGTAACGCCGGAGCCGAGGCGGATGTTCTTCGTGCGCTCGGCGGCGGCCGCGATGATCAGCTCGGGGCTGGCGATCAGCTCCCAGCCGGCGGAATGGTGCTCGCCGATCCAGGCTTCGTCATAGCCGAGTGCGTCGAGATGGGAGATCAGGTCCATGTCGCGGGCAATGGCGAGGGTCGGGTTGTCGCCGGCGCGATGGAAGGGCGCGAGGAAGATTCCGAAGATCAGGCCGCGGTGCGGCAGTCGCTGAACCATTGGTGCGTTTCTCTCCGTCCCGCCGTCCCGCGGGTTCGGGGAGACGGCTCGTTTGTCAGTATTTTAGGGGGCGAATCTAACGGCCGGATCGCGTCATGACCAGAGGTGAACCTGAGCGATGGGGACAGAGCTGTTTGCGCTGGATGCAGGTTAGCGGGTGCGGCAACCCCAGGGCGCGACCAGGAGGCTGCCCAGGAGCATGGCGCCGCCGCCGATGGCAAATACCAGGACATGGCTCAGCGTCGCCTCGTAGATCTGCGGCAGCACCATGCCAGCCACAACCGAGCCGAGCGCGCTGGCGAGGATCATGGCGCGCATCAGACGCGGCATTTGGTGGGCATCGGCGAGGTCGCGAACGCGGGCGGCCATCAGAACGGAGAGGCCGGGCTGCGCGCCGAACAGCAGCGAGGACGCCAGCAGGACGCCACCCGCACTGCTCAGCAGTGGTGCGGCAATGCCGAGCCCGAGGATAAAAAATGACAGCGGCAGCGCGATGCTGGTGCCGAGCAGCAGCCCGAGAACCGCGGCGACCCATGGCCCGACGATCGACGCGACGCCGACGAGGCTCCAGTGGAAGCCGCCTGCGGCAATGCCCTGGTCGAGGCCGCGGGCGATGAAATCGACCCAGTAGAGGGTATGGGGCACGATCGCGAGCGAGAAGCAGAGGTGGCCGAGGAGCAGGAGCGCCAGGGGGAAGGTCCATGGCGAACCGGCGAGCGGGGGAAGCGCGGACGCCGACGGTGGCGCCCCCTCACGCGAGGGTGCCGCGCTCCAGCCCCATATGGCGAGAGCGGCAGCGGCGAGGCCGCAGGTGGCGAGCCCGAGCCATGCGCTCGCCAGTCCGTAACCGACGAGCCACGGTACCAGAATGCCGGTCGACAGAATGGCGGCGCCGACACCGGCAAACACGAAACCGGCGGCAACGGGCCGGCGGCCCGCGGGCGCCGTGGCGGCGATCAGGGCGAGGCTCAGCACCATGATGACGCCCGCCGTGACGCCGACCACGCCGCGCCAGAAGCCGAGCCAGGCGAAACCGAACGGAACCGCCGAGGCCGCGAGCGCAACCACCGACAGCGTGATGGCGGCGACGAGCGCGGGGTAGTCGTTGAAGCGGGTGCGCAGCGGCACCGAGACGAGCGCGCCGATCGCAAAGCCTGCCAGATTGAGGGTGCCGACGCGACCGGCTTCCAGCGCTGTCAGTTCGCCGGCAGAGATGAGGGGCGGCATCATGGCGGTGTAGGAGAAGCGCCCGAGCCCCATGCCGACGAACATGCCGCCGCCGCCGCCGAGCGCGACGCGCCGCCAGGAAGGCCAACCGTCTCTGCCCGCCGCCGCGGGCTCGCTCATTGGCTGAGCTCCCGATCCACCTTGGCGATCAGGTAGGCCCATTTTCCGCGTTGGGCGTCGACCAGTGCCTGCATGGCGTTTTGGAGCTTGGCGAGAGCGGCGCAGTCTGGCGTCGGTGCGGCAGAGCCCTCGGCGCCCATACGCTGAATCTCGTCGAGGAGGGCGGCCGATTCCTTGTCGTACTCGTCCGTGCGCGCGTCCTGTACGATCGGGGCTGCCTGACGCTGGAATTCGCTGTGGCCCCAGCCGCGCTTTTCCATCAGGGCTTTGAGCCGGGCCTGGAACAGGGGCCGGTTCTGGCCCGTGAGATCGCGGAGCGCGGCTGCCGACTTGCCTACGGCCTGCTCGAATGCCTCGCGTGAGCAGCTGTTATCCTGTGCGATCGCGGGGCCGGCGAACAGCGCCAGCGCCAGCGGTACAGCGGCGAACGGGATTCGAGCGGGTATGCTCGACGCCGATGGATGACGTATGCCGCGGGAATTCGCCAAACCAGGATCCCATTGCTTTCGCGGGTCGCGCGCCCGCGTGGTTGAGGGGGAAAATCTAGCCGCGTTCGTCCGATCGTCAAATACCGGCGGTACGGCCCCGCCTCATTGCCCCCCAGAGGAGCACGGCAAGGCCGCTGGCCAGCATCAGCGCAAATGGGAGATCCCCGTAGCGGCTATAGGCCGTCGCCGGCATCGGCGAGGGGAGCCGCGCATCGATTGTACCGACGACGTCCAGGTCGAGGCGATGGAGAATCCGGCCCTGGGCGTCGATGACGGCGCTGATGCCGTTGTTGGCCACACGCAGCAGTGGCAGACCCTCCTCGACCGCACGGACCCGGGCCTGATGGAGGTGCTGGCGGGGGCCGGTGGTGTTTCCGAACCAGCCGTCGTTGGTCAGGTTGACCAGGAACGTCGGCCGTTGTCCCTGCACGGCGGCGCTTGGAAAGATCGCCTCGTAGCAGATGAGCGGCACGAAGGGCCGGTCGGGGAGCACCGAGATCTGCGGGCGCGGGGCAACACCGGCCGTGAAGCCATCGCCGCGTTTGCGGGTCAGCGGCCTGAGGCCGATCGATTCGAACAGCGCTTGCAGCGGCAGGTATTCACCGAACGGGACGAGATGGATCTTGTCGTAGATGGCGGCAACTTCAGCGCCCGCGCTGAAGGCGATGAGGCTGTTGTAGAGGCGGCGATCCGAGAGGGGCTTCTCGGCGTCGTCGACATGGGTGCGCAGCGCTCCTGAAACGAGCTGGGTGCCCGCCGGCAGGACCTTGCCGATCACCTCGATGGCTTCCGGCGTGTCGAGCGGCAGGAACGGCATCGCGGCCTCGGGCCAGATGATCATATCAACGCCGGCCGCGCCGTCATCGACGCCGGCTGCATTCTTCGTCGTCAGCGCAATGTGATGATCGAAGATGCGGCGCTGGTGCTCGGGCCGCCATTTCTCATGCTGGGGAATGCTTGGCTGGACGAGACGGATGCGCGGCGCATCGGCCGATGGGGCGGCGGTGGGTTGCGCGAGTTGCCAATGGCCGTAGGCCATCATCGCGAGAATGGTCGCGATAAGAGCGATGCCGCCGCGCGCGCGGGTTGCGCCGCCGTCGGCCCACGTCACGAGGGGAGCCGCGAGCGCGAACACCGCGATCAGTGTCAGGCCGTAGATGCCGAATACGCTTGCCGACTGCATCAGGCTCAGCGGGTAGGTGAGCGCGTAGCCGAGCACGTTCCAGGGAAAGCCGGTCAGGATGTGGCCGCGCAGCCATTCCGCCGCGCCGAGCGCCAGTGTCAGCGCCAGCACGCGCGAGAGCCCCGGCCGCCAGACGCATGACGCGGCGGCCGTTGCCGCGGCCCAGAACAGAGCGAGGCCTGCCGGCATCAAGGTGACCGCGAACGGGACCAGCAGCAGGAGCCGGCCACCGTCGACGAAGAAGGCTTCTCCGATCCAGAACAGCCCGGCGAAGAAGTAGCCGAACGCGAACCACCATCCGGTGACGGCGGCGCCGAGCCAAGCGCGTGCCCGCCAGGTTCCGGCGCTGGCGGCGGCGGCGCGCGCGATGGCGCCGTCCATCTGCCACACCAGCGCGGCAAGCGTCAGGCACAGGACCGGCCAGACGTGGAACGGTGCCATGGCCAGTACCGATGCGGCACCGGTGACGGATGCGAGCAGGGCGGCGTGCCATCCGGCGCGGCTGCGGACCCAGCCCGCGAGGCGGTCGATAGAGGTCAAGGCGTTCAACTCGCTCATTTTCCGTTGGCTGGGGTGCCGCGCGGGAAGGCCGCGCGCATAGTACCCGTCGCGTGGTCGGTGGGTAGTACAGCCCGATGAGGGCTCACGATGTGGCGCAATCGCGCAGACCGCGAAAGCTTGTTATACACGACCGCGCAACGACCCCTGTGAAGACACCCATGAAGCTCGTGATATTCGACTGCGACGGCACATTGATCGACAGCCAGCACGCCATCTGCGCCAGCATGGCGCAGGCGTTCGACGGGCTCGGGCTGGCGCCGCCGCCGCGCGCCGAGGTTCTCGGCATCGTCGGATTGTCGCTGCCGGAAGCACTTCTGGCGCTGGCGCCGCGCCAAAGCGAGATGGTCCGCCGGCAGCTCGTTGACGCCTACAAGAATGGTTTTGCGGGTGTGCGTGCACAACTCGGCGACAGCGAGCCGCTCTATGACGGCATCGCCGCCGCGATCGGCGCCTTTTCGGCCCGGACGGACACGGTGCTGGGAATCGCGACCGGCAAGTCGAAACGTGGTGTCGCCCGCCTGCTGGCCCAGGAGGGCTGGCATGGCCATTTCGTCACCATCCAGACCGCCGACGACCACCCCTCGAAACCGCATCCTTCGATGATCCGGCAGGCGATGGCGGAGGCTGGGGCGGAGCCCCACGACACCGTCATGATCGGCGACACGACCTACGACATGGAGATGGCGCGCAATGCCGGCGTCGGCGCGCTGGGTGTGGGGTGGGGGTATCACGCGCCCGATCGGCTGACACGGGCCGGCGCCCATGCCGTGATCCTGAACGGCAGTGATATTGTCGGCGCGATCGAGGCGCGCTTGGAAGCGCAGCGCAAGGCCATCCCATGAGTGACGACAAGACCGGCAACGAACATCCAGCCGCCAAGATCCGCTCCGAGCAGGCGCGGACGCTGCCGAAGCGCTTCTACAGCGAGGCGAAGGCGGCAGCGCGGGGCAGCGGCCACGCCGTCCATCTCGACGGCCGTCCGGTGAAGACGCCGGGCAAACTGGTGCTCATCCTGCCGACTGCGGCCATGGCTGAAGCGATCGCCGCCGAATGGGCCGCGCAGGAAACTCTCATCGATCCCATGTCGATGCCGCTGACCCGCATTGCCAACAGTGTCCGCGATCAGGTCGACGGCCGGGAGGCCGCGGTGCGCGCCGACATGGCGAAGTATGGCGGCAGCGATCTCGTCTGCTATCGCGCCGACGGTCCGGAAGGGCTGGTCGCGGCTCAGGCGGACGCATGGGATCCGGTGGTCGATTGGGCGCGTGAGACGCTGGGCGCCGACCTTGCCGTTTGCGCTGGGCTGATGCCGGTCACACAGAGTGCAGCATCACGCGCGGCCATCGAGGCTGTGGTGGCGCCGCTCGAAGGTTTCAAGCTGGCGGCGGGGCATGTCATGACGACGCTGCTCGGTTCGGTCGTGCTGGCGCTGGCGGTGCTCCATGGACGCCTCTCGCCCGATGAAGCATGGCGCGCCGCGCACGTCGACGAGGATTGGCAGGCGGTAAAATGGGGCGCCGATGCCGAAGCGACGGCCCGGCGGGACGCGCGTTTTCGTGAGTTCCTAGCAGCTGTCCGGATAAGCGAGCTTGCGGTGGCGCCGCCGGCCGACGCAACGTAATCCCCGCATTCGTGCGCTGCCGGTATTGCTGTTCGCCAACCGCTTTCGAATGCGAACAACTTTAGCTTCATTCTTGCGCCCAAAGCGACGGATTCGCCGCATCCGATGCGTTTGAATCCATGGACGGATCACCCATTCTGACGCGCGCTCAACACCTCGTGACATTACGTCTTCGTAAGTGGAGGCCGCGTGCCGGTTGGTAGTAATGTGAGCGTCAACGGTTGATCCGTGAGTCTCGCCAGCAGTGGCGGTTGAGACAACCGGGCAACTATTCGCGAGGCGGGACGTTGCCCAGGCAACGGTCCGGATGTCGCGAAGAGAGGGAAAGTGAGATGGCTACCAAGGCGCTTCCGGCTCTGGCTTCTGGCTCGGCTGGTCTGTCTCGATATCTCGAGGAAATTCGCCGGTTCCCCATGCTGGAGCCGGCTGAGGAATTCATGC
>CAZKZT010000161.1:0-249 GCA_964557265.1 uncultured Hyphomicrobium sp. | reverse complement strand
GCCAAGCGGTGGCAGGAGCATCAGGACTCCGAGGCCGCGCACAAGCTCGTCACGTCGCATCTGCGCCTCGTCGGCCGCATTGCGATGGGTTATCGCGGCTATGGCCTGCCGATGGGCGAAGTGATTTCGGAAGGCAACGTCGGGCTTATGCAAGCGGTGAAGCGCTTCGATCCCGACAAGGGCTTCCGTCTCGCGACCTATGCCATGTGGTGGATCCGGGCCTCGATCCAGGAGTACATCCTGCGCTCG
>CAZKZT010000160.1:0-8294 GCA_964557265.1 uncultured Hyphomicrobium sp. | reverse complement strand
GGTCGACTGGGCGAGGCCAAAGAGCGTGGCATCACGCAACCGATCACAGTGGCCGATGTCCCGGAGCTCGCCAGCATCCCGGCCAGCTATCGCGACAGCGAAGGTCACTGGGTCGGTCTGACGCTGCGTGCGCGCGTGATCTACGCCTCGAAAGAGCGTGTGAAGCAGAACGCGTTCACGCTTGCCGAACTGGCCGATCCCAAGTGGAAGGGCAAGATCTGCACCCGCTCCGGTCAGCACGTCTACAACGTGTCGCTGCTCGCTTCGATCATCGCGCACAAGGGCGAGGCGGCGGCCGAGGCGTGGGCCAAGGGCGTGAAAGAGAATTTGGCGCGCAAGCCGGCCGGCGGTGACCGCGAGCAGGTGCGCGACGTGCAGGCTGGGCTCTGCGACATCGCGATCGCCAACACCTACTACATGGCCGCAATGCTGCGCGATCCGAAGCAGAAAGAGTGGGCCGACTCGGTGCGCATCATCTACCAGGATGCGGACACGACGGGGACGCACGTCAACGTGTCGGGCGTTTCGCTCATCAAGAGCGCGCCGAACAAGGCCGCTGCGCTCAAGCTGATCTCGTTCCTCGCCTCCGAGCAGGGGCAGCGCCTCTACGCTGAAGCCAACAGCGAATACCCCGTTGATCCAAAGGTGCCGCCGACCGATCTCGTCAAGAGCTGGGGCACGCTGAAGCCGGACTCCATCGCGCTCGACAAGGTTGCGGCTCAGCGAAAGAAGGCATCGGAGATCGTCGACAAAGTGAAGTTCGACGCCGGGCCCTGAAACTGAGTTGAACCCCAGAAGTCGGTGGTTGCGTGATGACTATTCACGTCAAGGATCGGAATGCTGCGGCGGCGGGCGCCGCTCGCTTCAGCTTCGTCCCGCATTTGTCTGGAGCCGATCGCCTGGTGGCGCTCGGTTTCCGGCATTGGGTTGCCGGTTACCAGACAAGCGACATCGCCTGCTGGGAACAGGCATGGCAGCTGTTTGAAGCTGAACTCGGGACGAATGCGGCACGCCGCATCGTCGGTGATCTTTCGTGCTGGGTGCGTGCGATCACCTCGGCGAGCCGCCGAGAGATCGAAGTGTTCCCCGGTCCTTGCCGCGGCTTCTGCCGTGATGAGTGTGTCGCGGTCTCGCTGGTGGCTTCGATGCAGCATGGTGTCTGCCCGGCGCTTCAGGCGTGCACGAAAGCGCTGCTCGAGAATTGCGATTGCGACGATGTGATGGGTCAGTCGTGCGCACTCGCCGCGACCCTCCGGCAGAACGGCTTGGAACTCTCAGCGGATTGGCCGATGCGGCTGCTCGATGGCCGCAAGACGTGCGGGCGCGCCATGCTCGATCGACCGGAGCGCCTATCATGATCGTATGCCACTGCAATGTGATCAGTGACGCTGATATCGGCCGGGCGCTGCTCTATCTGCTCAACCTGCCCGATGCGCCGATCCCGACGCCGGGGCTGGTCTATCGGACGCTGAACCACAAGTTCAACTGCTGCTCGTGTGCGCCCGTCGCTGTCGAGACGATCTATGCCGCGATGGATCGGTTGGAGAAGCAGGGGCTCATTTGCCCTTATCGTTCGGCCAGCACGAAAAAACAGTTGGCCCGCCTGACCGGGCGGAAGAAGCGAACGGTTGCCGCCAGCGAAGTGGTCTGATCGGGATCCGAATGCAAGACCGCGCCAGAAGGAACCTGGAGACCGCGCTCGCCCCGCGTTCCGGAGCGATTGATCTCCGGGCCGGCTCACTCCTCGCCGATGCGCAGGCGGTGACGCTGCAACGTACGCCGGCACGCCAGAAAATATGGGAGATCCAAGGCGGGCTTCAGTGCTCGATCGTTGGCACCTGCCTGTCCCATGAGGATCTGGTGGCGGTCGGGCGCAAATCCGGTGTGCGCCCGCGCGAGGAAGTGCGCCCCTATGAGGTCCACAGCTACTTCGTCCAGCAGGTCGGCAAGGACTGTAAGATTGCGCGTACGGCACAGAAGCTGCTCGATCAGCGTCATGCCGGCATCCTCCGCCGTGTCGCCGCCGCGCGCACCGAGGCCGAGCTTACGGCCCTCTGGCAGAGCGAGTTTGATGCCGGCCGCGTCCCTGGCGCCTACTGGGCGTTCATGACCTCGACGCATGTCCCGGGCTCGATGGCGACGCGCATCTTCGGCGACGTCCACATGCTGAGCCATGTCCTCGGCCGCGTGACGCACGAGAATGCGATCCGCGCCAGTGAGCTGCAGGCACGGCTCGACGACCTTGAAGCCAAGCTGTTGCGGCAGGCCGAGCGACATCGCCAAGTCGTCATGGAGCGCGATGCGGTGCGTCTCCAGCTCGCAGATGCGACGCGTGCCCGGGTGCAAATCATGCCGGCGGCGGGGCCTTCGTCTCTCGTGTCCGCCCAGGCGGGGCCGGCTCGCGGCGTCCAGCCGTCATCGCGACGGGAGCGTGCGCTTGCCGTGGCCCGCGAGCGGGCACGGGCCGCCGAACGCATGGTCTCGGACCTGACCGAGCAGCTCAAACGCCTGCGCTGGCAACGCCAGATGCGCGCGGCGGCCAACAACATCTGCCCCGGAGCCGAGGTCTGCGACGAGACGGTGAGCACGAGCATCGCGCGCCGCATCCTCTACATCGGGGGGCGCAGCGGTGCGGTCGATAATCTGCGTCGTGTCGCCGCGCGGATGGGCGCCGAGCTGGTCCACCATGACGGGGGCGAGGAACACGCTCTGGTCCGGATCGACGGCATGGTGGAGGGCTGCGATGCCGTGGTTTGCCCGATCGACTGTGTCAGCCATTCCGCCTGCCTGAGGGCCAAGGCGTTGTGCCGGAAGTTCGCGAAGCCCTTCCTGCCGCTGAGGTCGGCGGGGGCTACATCGTTCGAACGAGCAGTTCAGTCGTTGACTGACGGCTCGAGTTAGGTTCTTTAGTGTCGTTCTAAACTGCTGAAGGCAAGCGGAGGACGACATGAAAGGCAAGAAGCCCGTCATCGACATACTGAACGAGGCTCTGAAACTGGAGCTGGGCGCAATCAACCAGTATTGGCTGCACTACAGGCTTCTCGATGATTGGGGATTTACCAAGCTTGCCAAGAAGGAGCGGGCCGAGTCGATCGAGGAAATGGAGCACGCGGACAAACTGGTCACGCGCATCATCTTCCTCGAAGGGCACCCGAATCTTCAGCACGTTGCGCCGCTGATGATCGGGCAGAACCTCAAAGAGGTTCTCGAGTGCGACCTGAAGGGCGAGTACGTGGCCCGCGACCTGTACATGAAGGGCCGCGAGCTGTGCCGGAAGGAGGAAGACTTCGTGTCGATGGCGCTCTTCGAGGAGCTGCTGGCGGACGAGGAGGGCCACATCGATTTCCTCGAGACCCAGCTCGACCTCATGGAGAGCATCGGCAAGGAGAATTACGGGCAGCTCCAGTCGGGATCGGCGGACGACAGCTAGGGCCACGACTGAGGTCAGGGCTGTTTTCGGCGTCTCCTGGCAGCTGCTGCCGGCCTGAAATTCGGGCCAACGCACAGAGGAAGGAACGCCGTGCCGATCACTGAGACCCTCCGCCGTGGAACCGTCGCCGCGTTGTCAGCCCTACTGTGGCTGGCCGCGGCGATGCCCGCTCTATCGGCGACCGCAAAAGAGGTCGCCGATACCTACGCCAACATCGCACTCGCGGCGTACGAGGACTCGACGGTCCGCGCCAAGGCGCTCAAGACCGCGATCGAGCGGATGATCGCGGACCCGACGGATGGCCATCTCGCCGCTGCCCGTACGGCATGGATCGCCGCCCGCGTTCCCTACATGCAGACCGAGGCCTACCGGTTCGGCAACAAGATCGTCGATGACTGGGAGGCGCGGGTGAATGCCTGGCCGCTCGACGAGGGGCTGATCGACTATGTCGCGCCCGAGTACGGCACGTCGTCCGAGAGCAATCCGCTCTATGCAGCCAACGTCATCGCCAACAAATCGCTGACGGTTGGTGGCCGTAAGGTCGATGCGTCCACGATCACCAAGGAGCTGCTCGCCGACACGCTGCAGGAAGCGGAGCGGATCGAGGCCAACGTCGCGACCGGTTACCACGCGATCGAATTCCTGCTCTGGGGACAGGACCTCAACGGCACCGACGCCGGTGCGGGCAATCGCCCCGTCACCGACTTCGACCTGAAGCGCTGCACCGGCGGCAACTGCGACCGGCGCATCGCCTACCTGCGCGTCGCCACCGATCTGCTCATCGAGGATCTGGAGGAGATGGTCGGCAAGTGGAAACCGGACGGTGAGGCTCGCACGGCGCTCACCGCAGACGGCACCGATCCGCTGACGGTGATCTTCAAGGGCCTCGGCAGCCTCTCCTATGGCGAGCTCGCGGGTGAGCGCATGAAGCTCGGCCTGCTGCTCAACGATCCGGAAGAGGAGCACGATTGCTTCTCCGACAACACGCACAACTCGCACTATTACAACGTCATCGGCATGGAGAACGTCTACTTCGGGCGCTACACGCGCATCGACGGGACGACGGTGTCCGGGCCGAGCGTGTCCGATCTCGTCAAGGCGAAGTCTGCCGAGATCGACGGCCGTGTGCGCGCCGCGCTCGCCGAGACCAATAAGCGCATGACTGCCCTCAAGACGCGGGCCGAGACCAAAGAGGCCTACGACCAGATGCTCGGCGAGGGCAACAAGGAGGGCAACGCCGTGATCGAGGCGGCGATCGCGGCGCTCATCGCCCAGACCAAGGAATTCGAGCGCGCGGTTGGCGTGCTGGAGTTGAAGGCGATCGAGTTCGAGGGCTCGGACAGCCTCGATGCGCCGGACAAGGCACTGAGCGGTAAGAAGTAGGAAGGAGCGATGGAGGCTCTCGGCCGCGCGCGGTGGATCGTGAGCGCAATGCGGTATGGCGTTGTAGCCGGCTCGATTGTGCTCGCTTCCGGGATCGCGTGGTCGCAGATCGCGGCGCCGTCCGCGCCGCTGCCGCAGAAGGCAGCGGCTTCCTCGCGGGTGATGCTCGAGCCCGGTGAGGAGAGTCCGGGCGGCGACGCAACGTCCAACCGCGGCACCGCGGATACCGACGCTTTCTCGCACTTCTCGCCGAACATGACGCTCGCGCAGGAGCTCGAGTTCAAGATCGGCAATGCGGTGTTCCGCAAATTCTGGGTCTCGGCGCCTGCATCCACCAAATCGTCGGATGGCCTCGGCCCGCTCTACAACGCACGCGCCTGCCAAAGCTGCCATCTCAAGGATGGTCGCGGTCACCCGCCGCGGAGCGATCGGATCGAAGATCGCTCGATCTCGATGTTTCTGCGCCTGTCGATCCCGCCCGAAACCGACGAGCAACGCAAGGCGTTTGCCGAGGGGCGCATGAGCGTCATTCCCGAGCCGACGTACGGTACGCAGCTTCAGGAGTTCGGCATCCAGGGCCATGCGGGCGAAGGGCGCATGATCGTCAGCTACGAAGAGGTGCCGGTCCAGCTGGCGGGCGGCGACGTGGTGTCGTTGCGCCGGCCCACCTACCGCATCGATGACCTCGGCTATGGGCCGCTACATCCGCGCACGATGGTCTCGCCGCGTCTGACGCCGCAGATGATCGGCCTCGGACTGATCGAGGCGATCCCGGCCGCTGACATTCTCGCGCGGGAGGATCCCGACGATCGCGACGGCGACGGCATCTCCGGACGTGCCAACATGGTCTGGTCAGTCGAGCATGAGCGGTTGATGCTGGGGCGGTTCGGTTGGAAGGCCGGGCAGGCCACCGTGCTCCAGCAGAGCGCCGAGGCCTTCTCCGGCGATATCGGCATCGGCAGCTGGATCACGCCGCAGGGGTGGGGTGATTGCACGGCGCTGCAGGACGTCTGCCGCAGGGCGCCGCACGGTGGCACCCGGAAGGCGCCGCACGAGGAGATCAACGCCAAGCTGCTCGGTCTCGTCGCGTTCTATGCGCGCAACCTCGCGGTGCCGCCGCGTCGCGCGCCCGGTGCGTCGGATGTGCTCGCCGGCAAGCAGCTCTTTCATGCGACGGGCTGCGCGTCGTGCCACACGCCGAGTTTCACGACCGGGCAGGATACGCCCGACGCGCATCTGCGCGGGCAGAAGATCTGGCCTTATTCCGATTTCCTGCTGCACGACATGGGTGATGGTCTCGCAGACGGCCGGCCTGAGGCGCGCGCGGACGGGCGCGAGTGGCGGACCGCGCCGCTGTGGGGCATCGGCTTGACCGAGACTGTCAATGGGCACACGTTCTTCCTTCACGACGGCCGCGCGCGCAACATTACCGAAGCGATCCTCTGGCATGGCGGCGAAGCGCAGAGCGCGCGTGATGCGTTCGCGCGGCTTGCGCCCGAGGATCGGCGCCGACTGCTCGCATTCGTCAATTCTCTCTGAAGGTGTACCGATGCGCGCGCTGAAAGTGCTGCCGGTCAGTGTGGTTGCTCTCGTCATGTCGCTGTGGACGGTCAGCGCCCGTGCGCAGGTGTCCACCGAGCCGCCGCCATCGATCGCTTTCGATCATGCAGGGTTGGCGCGGGAGGCACTGGAGAAGCACATCCGCCCGGGTTACGCCGCGCTCTCCGAAGCGGCACGCGCGCTCGCGAAATCGCTCGACGGCTATTGCGCACGCCAGACCGCCGAGCGGCGCCGTAGCGTGGATCGTGCCTTCGACGGGCTGGTGACCGCCTGGGGGCGGATCGAGCACATCCGCTTCGGCCCTGTGACGATTGAGAACCGGCTGGAACGGCTGTTTTTCTGGCCGGATCGGCGCGGGCTCGGGGCGCGACAGATCGAGCAGACATTGCGTGCGCGCGATCCGGAAGCGGCCGATCCAGAGAAACTCGCAGCGAAGCGCATTGCCATCCAGGGACTCGGCGCGCTGGAGGTCGCGTTGTTCGATGCGCCGGCCGCCAAGTCCGCTACGGAAGCAGATCGCGTTTACCGCTGCATCTACGCGAAGGCGATCGCGGGCAACGTCGCGAACATTGCGAGTGCGATCCACAAAGAGTGGACGGCGCCCGATCTCTACGTGCGTCATTGGCTGGCGCCCGGTGAGGGAAATCCGCATTACCTGAAGCCGTCGGAGACGACGCTGGCGCTGGCGAAGTCGCTCGATAATGGCCTCGAACGTGTGCGCGACGAATGGATCGCGGGGCCGCTCGGCTTCGGCCCGACGCGGCGCCGGCTGACACCGGTGCTGAGCAAAAGCCGGCGGACGCTGCGTTACATGCGAGCCGGTCTCGATGGCATCCACCATCTGTATCTGGTTGCGGGCATGCACAAGGCGATTGTCGACACAGCGGCGGCGCATCCGCAGGTGACCGTGCCGCTCAACGCAAAACTGGTTCTGAGCGAAATCGAAACGGCGCGCACTGGCGTGCAAAGGCTGGTGCGGCAGGGCAAGCCGTTCGATGCCGATGCGATGATGCAGCCGTTCGTGGCGATCGGCTTCCCGCTCCGGAACGCGCGGCAGCATTTGACGGCGCTGCTCGGACTGACGGCGGGCATATCGATGGGGTTCAACGCAACCGATGGTGATTGACCGGCGATCCCTGCTGCTCGGCGTCGCGGCCAGTGCGGTTGCGACGAGCGTGCCGTTGCCGGCCGTCTCCGCAGACGCGCGCGCACTTTACGCCGCGGCGCGCAAAGGCGCCGATGGCCGCTACTCCGCCGCGGTGTTTACGGCTGACGGCATTGACGTCAATGCCGTCGCGCTGCCGGGGCGCGGTCACGACATCACGGTGTCGGCGGCGTCCGGCGACTGCGTCGTCTTTGCGCGTCGGCCGGGCAACTTCGCGGTCGCCTTCACCGCCGACAAGTCCCGCGCGCCCGTCAGGTTCACCACGCCGCCAGATCGCCACTTCTATGGTCACGGCATATTTTCGCCCGACGGCCGCCTGCTCTACGCAACCGAGAATGACTTCGAGGGCGCACGCGGCATGATCGGGATCTACGATGTCGCCGCGGGATATCGCCGGATCGGCGAGTTCGGATCGGGCGGGATCGGACCGCATGATCTCGCGCTGCTCGATGGCGGGCGCGTACTGGTGATCGCCAACGGCGGTCTGATTGAGCATCCGGACATCGGTGGCGGCCGGCGCATCCTCAATCCGGGAGCGATCGACACGACGCTGGCCTATGTCGATGTGCGAACGGGGGCGCTATCGGAGCGGCACGATTTGGGCGCGGCGGGCGCGCTGTCGCTGCGTCATCTCGATGTGGCGCGCGACGGTACGGTGATCATCGGCGCGCAGCTCACGAGCAACGCATCGGGCGTGCAGCCGCTGGTCTATCGCCATCGCCGCCAGAGCCCGCTCGCAAAGATCGCACTGCCGCC
>CAZKZT010000159.1:0-8319 GCA_964557265.1 uncultured Hyphomicrobium sp. | reverse complement strand
CACGCGACCTTCATCATCCGTCAGCAGCGACACGCCAGCCGTCTCATAGCGGATGTCGACGCCCTTCTTCTGGCAGATGTCGTGCTCCATATCGACGAGCCCCGGACCGCCGCCCCAGATCTCGACGCACAGGCCGCCCCAGAACTTGAACTTGCCGTCGACCTTGAACGCCTGGCGGCCCTGCGAGGTCTGGAACTTCACGCCGTGCTTGCGCAGCCACTGCCACGTCGAGAGGCTGTTGTGCACGAGGATGTCGCAGAGTTCGGGATCGGTGCGATACCGCGTCATGCGGTACATGTCCTCGAAGTACTGCTCCTCGGTATAGGTGCCGAAATCCATGCTCGCGAGCTCGGCCTCGGAGAGGTCGACCAGCGACGTCACATCCTCAGCCGAGTTGTAGACAAGCCGCGTGGCGCCCGCGGTGTATGTCGAGTTGCCGCCGCGCTCTTCGAGCGTCGCCGCTTCGAGCATGATCACGCGCGCGCCCGCATCGCGCGCCGCCAGCGCCGCCGAAGCTGCCGCGTTACCGGCGCCAACGACGATCACGTCAGCATCAAGGTTTTCGCTAGACATACCGTTTCCTGCTCCCCGTTTTGCGCCGAGCACGCGGCCGGCATTATCTGATGATGACGCGCGCGAGAAATTCCCCGCGCGCCGGAATCAATTGCGTGATCGATTATTTCTTGCGCGCCGCTTCCTGCTGCTGCTGGCGCGCGCGCATCTGGCCGATGTAACCGCGATTATAGGACGGGCTGATCAGCACCTCGTTGATGCAGACATGCGCCGGCTGCGTCGCGAGATAGACGATCAGGTTGCCGAGATCCTCGGACTGCAGCATCCGCGCCAGCGCCTCCGGCGGCTCCGGCGGATCGCGCTGTTCCATGATCGGCGTCGCCACCTCGCCGGGACAGACGACCGATGAACGGATCCCGTGCTGACATTCCTCGAGGTTGATCGAATGGCTCATGGCGACGACGGCGTGCTTCGAGGCGATATAGAGCGGCCCCGGCACCGGGCCGACGAAGCGACCCGCCCACGAGGCGGTATGGATCATCAGCCCATCCTTCTGCGCGCGCATCATCGGCAATACGGCGCGGGCGCAATAGGCGGCGCTCGACAGGTTGCCGGCGATCAAGGTGTCGATGCCTTCGGGTGAGATGCGCTGCCAGGAGCGGTCCGGAATGTTGACGCCGGCGTTGTTGACGAGGATGTCGAGGCGGCTGTGCTTGTCCTTGATCGTAGCGACCGCCTTCTCGACAGCAGCCGACTTGCTGAGATCGACGGGGAGCGTCTCGGCCGAGCCGCCGGCCGCCTTGATCCGCTTCGCGACCGTCTCGAGTGGCTCCAGCCGCCTTCCGCTCAGCACGACGTGCGCGCCTTCCGCCGCGAGACCCACCGCGCCCGCCTCGCCGATGCCCGTACCCGCGCCCGTGACCCAGGCGATCTTCCCCTTCAATCGTTGCACGGCGCGTTTCCTTTCCTCGTCGACACGTTTTTATGAAGCGTCGGCGAAATTACTGCATCTGTCCGGACATGTCACCGCCGTCCGCTGGGGAGCAGATGCGCCACACACCCATTTGCCTTCGTCCGGTATTTGCCCCGCCCCGGTATCATCCCCGGATCGACGCCCCTATACTTCGCCGACACCGAGGAGCCATGACCGAGAACCTCACCCCAGAGGAGATGATCCGCGCCAACGCCGAACTGGTGCTGGCGTTCGCGCGAGAGAACGGCGGCCCGGACGTCGGTTTCGACAAGCGGGGGGTCCAGTGGCTCGATACCTATATCCAGACCCTGCTCGCGCAGGGCGATGTCGAGGCGAGCGAGCAGCTCTGCGATAATCTCGGCTCATTCCTCGGCACGAGTATCATCGAGACTTTTGGCGGCACCTGGCAGGACACCGAGCATGGCTGGGCCGTGGTCCTGGAAGACGATCTCGCGGTGTTCCCGTTCAACAAGGTCTACAAGCATCTGACGGGAGGCGCAGGCGACTCCGTACTCAGCTTCTTCGATACCATCCCCGCGCTGCCGCAGCTGACGGAACCGAATGCCAAGGCGCCCGCGCCGGCCTCGGCAGACGAACCGGCGGCTGCCAAATCCAGCTCCGTCATCAGCAAGCTCGGCCGCCTGTTCCGCCGCCGCTGAGCGCTGCCGCATCCTCTCCCCGCAGACCTGCCCACCTCGCGCGCGGGTGGACGCTTGTCCGGACCTCTGCCTACAATGCTTCAAAAGAAGTGCTCGGGTGGCGGCACTGTCCGCGTGTCCGGCGACAATATGCGGAGGAACACGCGATGGCAGAGACCACGGGCTCGGTCCCCTCGACCATGTTCGAGAAGATCTGGCGGCGTCACGTCGTCGTCGATCGGCCCGACGGCTATACGCTGCTCTACATCGACCGTCACCTGCTGCACGACGGCTCGTACAATGCCTTCCGGCGGCTCGCCGACAATGGCCTGAAGATCCGGCATCCCGAGCGGAGCTTCGCGACGCCTGACCACTACATGCCGACCAACACCCGCGACAAATCGGCGATCTCAGACCCCAACCGCAAACGCATGGTGACCGGCCTCGCCGCACACGCGGCGGAGACCGGCGTCACGATTTTCGATATCGGCGACCGGCGCCAGGGCATCGTCCATGTGGTCGGCCCCGAACAGGGCATCACGCTGCCCGGCATCACGCTCGTATGCGGCGACAGCCATACGTCCACCCATGGCGCCCTCGGCTGCCTCGCGTTCGGCATCGGCTCGTCGGAGGTCACGCACGTCCTCGCCACGCAGACCCTATGGCAGCGCAAGCCGAAGGCGATGCGCGTCACGATCGACGGCCCGCTCGGCTTTGGCATCACCGGCAAGGACGTGATCCTCGCCATCATCGCGCGGATCGGTGCGGCCGGCGGCACCGGACACGTGCTCGAATACGCGGGCAGTGGCATCCGTCAGCTCTCCATCGAGGGGCGCCTGACACTGTGCAACATGTCGATCGAGGCCGGTGCCCGCGCCGGCATGATCGCACCCGACGACAAGACCTACGAATTCATCGCGGGCCGCCCCTATGCGCCGAAAGCCGAGGCATGGGATCGCGCGCTCGCCTACTGGAAGACGCTACCGAGCGACGACGGCGCCAGCTTCGATCGCGAAATCACACTCGCTGGCCCCGACATCGCGCCGATGGTGACCTGGGGCACCAGCCCCGAGGACGCCGCGCCGGTCACCGAAGCGGTTCCCGATCCTGCACTGGCTGCCGATGCCGCCCGGCGCGACGGCCAAGCCCGCGCGCTCGCCTACATGGGCCTCGAACCCGGCACACCGATTGCCGACATCCCGGTCGATCGCGTCTTCATCGGCTCATGCACCAACAGCCGGATCGAGGATCTGCGCATGGCGGCCCACGTCGCGAAGGGCCGCAAGGCCCAAGTGCCGAGCTGGATCGTGCCCGGCTCCGGCATCATCAAGGCGCAGGCCGAGGCGGAGGGGCTCGATCGCGTGTTCATTGACGCAGGCTTCGAGTGGCGCGAAGCCGGGTGCTCGATGTGCGTCGGCATGAACGGCGAGATCGGCCGGCCGGGCGAGCGCATTGCCTCGACGTCCAACCGTAACTTCGTCGGCCGCCAGGGCAAGGGCGTGCGCACCCATCTCGTCAGCCCCGCGATGGCGGCTGCCGCCGCGGTGACCGGCCGCTTCACCGATGTGCGTCGGCTTATCGAAGCGTAGGAGGGTTGCAGATGACTCAGACAAATCCCCAGCGCCGCCCCTTCGACCGCCTCACCGCGACCGCGGTCGCGATCGATCAGCCGAACGTCGACACCGACCAGATCATCCCGGCACGCTTCCTCGCACTGCCGCGTGAGCAGCAGGTGCCGCATCTCTTCAACGACGTGCGCTACCAGGAGGATGGATCGCCGCGGGCGAACTTTCCGCTCAATGCTCCGGCCGCCGCCGGCGCCGAGATCCTGGTCGCGGAGAAAAATTTCGGCTGCGGCTCGAGCCGTGAGCACGCCGTCAGCGTCCTCGTCGACAACGGCTTCCGCGTCTTCATCGCGCCAAGCTTCGGCGACATCTTCCACAACAACAGTTTCCAGAACGGCGCCTTGCCGATCCGCCTGCCGGCCGAGCGCATCCGTGAGATGCTCGATCATCTCGCCAGGCGCCCCGACGCCCGCATCACCGTCGACCTCGAGTCGCAAACGGTCACCGGGCCCGACAACTGGACGCAGCACTTCGAGATCGACAGCTTCCGCAAGCAGTGCCTGCTGCAGGGCCTCGATGACATCTCGCTGACGCTCGGGTATGAGGCGGACATCACGGCCCACGAGAGACGCGCCGCGGCGGAGAGCAGTTGGCTGTAACAACCGCCCCAAAAGAAAAGGGTGCCGCAGCGCGACACCCTATCGACCTAAAATCGAACCTCGTCGCCTATCGCTTGGCCACGTGCTGATTGAGCGTCACGACGAGCGCTTTCACATCGCCGCCGTTCTGTCCGATGTACTGCTCGAACAGGTTCTTGAGGAACGGCCTCATCCACAGGCCCATGACGTTGGCGTCGCGGACACGGTAGCTGTTGCCGTACTTCTGCACGAGCCACGTGACGTCGTAGCTGGTCCCGCTGCGCAGCGTGATGCGGGAGTCGACCAGGATGCCGACGCCATCCTTGTAGGGGTAGCTCGGCCGGGTGATCGAATAGCTCACCACCGGATACTCCGGCACCTTGCTCGCCGCATAGTTGCCCATCCACGCGACCATGCCCCTGTAGTAGGCGGTGCGATCGGCGACAGCGAGCTTGCCGCGATATGTCCCAAGCGAATACTGCCCGATGTTGGTCACGTCGCCGTACCGCTTGACCGCATTCGACAGCAGCAGCGGCGAACGCGCCCGCGCGCCCGCGAGCAGATCGCGACCGACCTGATCCATGAAGTCGGCGGCAGGGTCCTTGGATTGCGAAGCCGGGCGCGCGTCGACCGTTGCCTGGGTCAGCGACATCGCGACCAGAACAGCGAGCACCACACCAAGCCACGCCTTCGGTGAACGAAGGCACGAAGAGTTCAACCACGCGCGCATTGCCTGAGGCCCCGTGAAATTTCCAGGTTTTCGTCTCGGCGAATACTAGCCCGCCAAATGTGGATAATAGGTGACCGGCCGCCTCGTACCGGGATCATATGGCGCAACGATGTCGATAACGTCAAAGGCGACGGCGACGCGCGGGTATCGCGTGCTGCAAACCGTGGCCGTGCGGCAACGCGATGCCTGTTCCGCCAGCGGGTGCGGCGTTCGTACCCAGGTCCTGCCCCCCGCGGGTCTGGCTATTCTCCCCTCATGTCGCCATAGTCGCGCCCTTGCGTGCACAATCAGCGCGCGATTCGGGCGATGCTCTCTATCGAAGCGAAGAACCACGGGACCAAGGGGACGCTATGAAACGGGCGAAATCTGTCGCGCGGTGGATCCTTGGGTTCGCCGCCGTTGGCAGCGTTGCGATGCTGTTTGCCGGCGCGGAACCGTCGGTGGCCCAGCAGCAGACCGCGCAGCCCGGCAAATGCCAGGCTGGTCCCAACGCGCTCGGCGTCTCACGTGTCGTCGAGATCGATACCGCCGGCGGCCCGCGCTTCGGCCGTATGCAGTATCGCGACCATGACTTCCTGCAGGAAGGCGAGGTCGTCCTCACCTTCGACGACGGTCCACATCCCGCCTACACCGTTCCTATTCTCGATGCGCTCGATGAGCACTGCATCAAGGCCACCTTCTTCATGGTCGGCCGGCAGGCGCTGTCATTCGCCAAGTACGCGCGTGAGGTGGGCCGCCGCGGACACACGATCGGCACGCATACCTGGGGCCACGCCAATCTCGGCCGCTCCTCGGCCGACAAGATCCAGTCGGAAATCGAGCTTGGCATCAGCGCGGTCCAGCTGGCGCTCAATGGCCCGACGGCGCCGTTCTTCCGCTTTCCGTATCTGAGTGATCCGAAGAGCGCCCAGGCACATCTCGCATCGCGTGATACCGCCAACATCTCGATCGATGTCGACTCGCATGACTTCCGCACGCGCAGCCCGTCGCGAATGATCAGCAACGTGCTGAAGGGACTCGACTCGAAGAAGAAGGGCATCGTCCTCTTCCACGATATCCAGCCGTCGACGGCGAATGGCATTCGCCAGTTGCTCGTCGAATTGAAGTCGCGCGGCTACCGCATCGTGCACATTCGCCCGAAGCAAACCCAGTCGACGATCGCCGAATTCGACCAGCGCATCGAGCGCTCGCACGGTGGTCCGAAACTTGCCGCTGCCGCGTCGGGACCGATCAAGCGGCGCGCCGTCACAGCACCGAACTGGGAAGCGCAATCCGCGCAGCCGCCGCCGCGTGCGCCGGTCGCGCAGCAGCCTCCGCAACAGCCACCCCTCCCGCCGCGCCAGCGCGCGGGCAGTGACGACTGGCGGCGTTCGGTGTTCGGGACGAACTGAGCCAAGCCCCCGGGACCGCGCTATGCAGATGGAAGCGCGAGCGCTTCCATCTCGATCCATCACGCGCTAACGCGCCATCGCGAAAAATTCGTCGTTCGGGCGCATGGCCGTCAGGTTGGCCATGCGGTTCGAAAGCGCAAAGAACGCGGCGATGGCACCGATGTCCCACACGTCTTCGTCGCTGAAACCGTGGGCGCTCAGCGCCTTGATGTCGTCGTCTCCGACAGTCTGTGCTTCGATCGACACCTTCATCGCGAAATCGATCATTGCCCGCTGACGCGGCGTGATGTCGGCCTTGCGGTAGTTGATGGCAACCTGGTCCGCGATAAGCGGGTTCTTGGCGCGGATGCGCAGGATCGCACCGTGTGCGACCACACAATACTGGCACTGGTTCGCGGCGCTGGTCGCGACGACGATCATCTCGCGCTCGGCCTTCGTGAGCCCGCTCTCTTTGTCCATCAGCGCATCATGATAGGCCATGAAGGCGCGAAACTCGTCGGGACGATGCGCGAGCACGAGGAACACGTTCGGGATGAAGCCCGACTTCTCCTGCACCGCTTCGATGCGGGTGCGAATATCCGTCGGCATGTCTTTCAGCTTCGGCACAGGGAAGCGGCTGACGGGCGGGGCTTTGGGCGCAGAAGGGGTCTTCGACATGGAGTGCACTATTCCGGTTGTAACTGCGTGTTGAGAACTACTGGGCGGCCGTCGCCTTGTGTACCGGCGCACCCGAGGCAAGCCACTGCTCGATCGCCTCGGGGAGACCGTCGAGTGGCCTGAAGCCGCTGGTGACAAGGGCATAGCCGCCCGTTTGGGTACCGGCCGCGAGCAGCGGGAACCCCTGGACACCCGCCTGCTGGCTGGTCAGGAAATCACCGAAGGTCTCGTTGCGTGCCTCCGCCGACAACATCTCGAGTTCGAAACGGTCGGCATCGATGCCGAAGTCGGACGCGAGGCCCGCCAGCACTTTCGCGTCGGTCGTATCGCGATTCTCGCCGTAGAAGGCCCGCGAAACGCGTGCCTTGAAGGCGAGCGCCTTCTCCGGCGCCAGACGCCGCATCGTCACGACCGCACGACAGGCGGGCTCCGTATCGTAAACGAAATGCGGGCGATCGAAGAACGAGAAGTCGAAGGATTGTCCGGACGCCTCGCCGACGCGTGTCCAGGCACCGCGGATGTACTCGCGATCCTTGTCGGTCATTTCCTTCGTGTTGCCGGCTCTCAGCCCGCCCATGACGATGCGCACCGGCAGACGCCCCTCGAAGCGGCGCGCCAGTTCGGTGATTACAGGTGCGAACCCGTAACACCACGAGCACATCGGATCGGCGAAGTAGATGAAATGGCGGGCGCTTTGATCGCTATCGCCAGCAGTGGGGCTCGTCTGGTCGGTCATTGCGGCCTCCGCTGACATTCTGAGGGGAAGCTAGAGATGGCTCGCACGAGTGTCAAACCAGCCGACCGCGCACGCGCATGAGAACTGTTTTGCCGCCGCCGACGCTGGAACCATCTAAGACTTTCGGCGTATATATCCGTATGATGAATGACAGACGTCACACCCAGCGCCAATTCGTTCTCAGAGCGGGAAAACTAATCATCCCGGACGGCGATTCGGTAGTGGAGTGCGAGATTCTCAACTTCTCGGAGAGCGGCGCCGGGCTGATTGTGCCGAAGGGTGTCGCCTTGCCCCCATGCTTTACCTTGCACGACGTCGGAACTGACCGTCGCTACGCGACGCGGGTGAAATGGCGCCGCGGCAAGCGTGTCGGCGTCGCATTCGACGATCTCGCCGACTACGACGAGTAACCCCTCCCGGCCGCCACGAAACGGTCGCCTCCGCCCCCCCCCATGGCCACGTCGCTTTCGCGCATGAT
>CAZKZT010000158.1:0-8343 GCA_964557265.1 uncultured Hyphomicrobium sp. | reverse complement strand
GCATCGCTGGATCGCCGACTTCACCGACTGGTGCCGCAGCGAACGGATGAGCTAGCGTCCGTCAGCCTTTGGTGGACTCGGCGCGGTCGCGCGAGCGCGCTCCATGTATTTGATTGAGAGTCTGGTTCACGCCCTCGATGGAAGCTCGAGCGCTTCCGTCTCGACCGATCAGGCTCTACCCGAACAGCATCACCGCAACCGACAGCGCGCCACCGATCCCCGCGAACGTCACGAGCCCCGCGCGGCCATCGACGAAGCTGTCCGGGAAAAGTTGCAGCACCAGCGGCGCCATCAACAACGCCCCGCCACCGACGATCACCGCCGCAGTCCAGGGCAGCGCAGCCCACGCGATGAGAAGCGCGGCGAACACCGTGAGTGCGCCCGCTGCCATGGTGCCCCACAACACGGCCGCGCCGCCAACCGATCGCAGCTCCTCACCGCGATGCTCGGCGGGGAAATGTCCGCTCGCAGTCAAGCCATAGAGCGCCGCCAGCATGACCAGCAGCGCGAACACCACAAGTGCGCCCCATTGCAAGAGTGTCATCGCCCGTTGTTCCGTTCCGACGCCAAGCGGGATGCCAGGACCATGGACGCGATGGCCCTGCGCGCGCAAGCCCTCCGCATGACACGAATGCAGTCGCGCCGTTTCGGCATATGACTTGCGCCGTCACACGACCCGGCTCAGAGTGCTCGCCGCGCAGCGCAGGAGGCACCGATGTATGACTACTACTGGTTCGTTCCCATGGCCTTCGGTGCCGGCCTCATGCAGTGGGTCATCGCGGCCGCGCTTTTCACATTGATCGTGACGGCGCTCGTTCACGATGCGCACGCGCGACGCTGGCTCTGGCTGTTCGGTGACATCGCCTTTCCGCCAATCGGCGTCGTGCGCGGCCTGCTGATCTGGCTCGAGAAGATCTGACGCGCGATGCTGGAGCTGTTGACGACAACACAGATGAGTGAAGCGGACCGCCTCACCATTGCGGGCGGCGTGCCTTCACTTGAATTGATGGAACGCGCCGGCATTGCTGTCGCCGAGGCGGCCGGTGCGATGGTCGGCATCTGCGCGCGGATCCTCGTCCTCGCAGGCCCCGGCAACAACGGCGGCGATGCCTTCGTCGCGGCGCGGCGGCTCGCCGAACAAGGCTATCGCGTGCGGCTCGCACTGCTCGGCGATCGCGGCGCGCTCAAGGGTGACGCCGCCGCGATGGCGGCGCGTTGGCTGCGCGCGATCGAGCCCTTGGTGGTCGCTGCGATCCGCGACTGCGACCTCGTCATTGACGGCCTGTTCGGTGCCGGACTCTCGCGGCCGGTCACCGGCACTGCCGCCGACGTGATCGCGGCCGTGAACGCGTCGGGCATTCCAGTGCTCGCGATCGACGTGCCGAGCGGGCTCGACGGCACGACCGGCGCGCCCGCCGGCCCCGTCATCATCGCAACGCGTACGGTGACGTTCTGCCGCCGCAAGCCGGGACATCTGCTGTTGCCCGGCCGCCGCCTGTGCGGCCCCGTCACGCTCGCCGACATCGGCATTCCCGATGCGGTCGTCGAGCAGATCGCCCCACGCACCTTCGCCAATGCGCCGGGACTGTGGCAATCGGCGCTCCCGGCGCCGAGCATCGAGGGTCACAAGTATACGCGCGGCCATGCCGTCGTCGTCTCCGGCCCCGCTGAAAGCACCGGTGCGGCGCGACTCGGTGCGCGCGGCGCACTTCGGATCGGCGCCGGTCTCGTCACGGTCGCAAGCCCGCGGGCGGCATTCCCCATCAACGCCATGCATCTCACCGCGGTGATGCTGAAGCCGTTCGATGTCCCGGAAGGCCTCGCGGACCTCCTGGCTGACAAGCGGCGGAACGCTATCCTGCTCGGCCCCGGCCTCGGCATCGGCCCGATGGCGGCACGCATGACCGAGATCGCGCTCGCCTCCGGCGCCGCTTGCGTCCTCGACGCGGATGCTCTCACCTCGTTCTCGGATACCGCTTCCGCGACTGCCGGCGAACCCATGGAGCCAACGGCGTTCGGCTTCCTGGCGGGCGCGCCCGAGCGGGCGATCTACAGCCCCTCCCGGCTCTTCGAGGCGATCAGATCAGACACCGGCCGGCCCGTCGTCGTCACACCGCACGATGGCGAGTTCAAGCGATTGTTCGACCACCTGCCGGGCCTCGATGCTGCCTCCCGCCTCGACCGTGCCCGTCACGCAGCCGCTGCGAGTGGCGCCATTGTCGTACTCAAGGGTGCCGATACCTGCATCGCGGCTCCCGATGGGCGCGCCGCCATCAACGAGAACGCACCGCCCTGGCTGGCGACCGCCGGATCGGGTGACGTGCTCGCGGGCTTCATCACCGGTCTGCTGGCGCAAGGCGTTCCCGGCTTCGAGGCCGCCGCCGCGGCCGTCTGGCTGCATGGAGCCGCTGCCGATCACATCGGCCGCGGGCTGACCGCGGAGGAACTGCCCGAAGGACTGCCGCGCGCATTTAACCCGCGCTGACGCCCCCGCGATGCCGCAGATGGCCTCGGACCTCTCCCCCTCGGCCAATAGGAAAAAATACATAATATCGCGCGTTCAACGCGTTGGTCTCACGATCGTTTACAAGGTCTTAATTTGCGTCTCAAAAAGACACAATATTAACCAAATTTCCGACACTTAATTGGTTACTGACGCGTAAATTCTCTTGCGACGGATAAGAATTGTATCCTATAAGTAAGGTTAAGGGAATGTCATGCTCACTTTGGTCGTTTTGACATATCCTTGAGTTCATGAATGGGGGAAGTCGTCATGCATACCTCCGCCACCTCGGCGTCGAGCACAACCCGTCCCGCCGCCACGCCCGCCGTAGCCACTCCCGCGATCCACGCCCAAACATTCAATCACAACTTCCTGGCCGATGTGCGCATCGACCACGGACCGCGTGATCTTTACGCGCGCCTGTTCCTGCGTGGAGACACACTCCTGAGAGAGCGGGGCATCAATCTGACGTTCGCCCCGCTGCACGAGCTTCTGGAGGTCAACCGACGCAACAGCGACAGCTGGCGTGGTCTGCTGCCGATCTTCAGCGCCGAGAGTGGCGGCTTCACTGAGGAAAATGGCTTCTGCCTCCTTGCCAGGACGAGCGACGGCCAGGTCGTCGGCGCACAAGCTGCGCGCCTGTACGATCTGACCAACAGCAGTTTCAAGGCTGAAGCCGAGAGCTTGCGTCTCTTCTATCCGGATCCTGACGCCCAGCGGCACGAGGGCGAGCGGATCTCGGCGACGGCCCCGTCTGCCGCGCTGATCACGGGCCCCACCGTGTTCTCCGGCGCGGTCTGGTATCACCCCTCCATGCGGCGCCAGGGTCTCACATCGATACTTCCGCGCCTTACCAAGGCACTCTCACAGACCAAGTGGGATACGGATGTGACGTTGAGCTTCATGGCGGAGGATGTGGTGAAGCTCGGCACGGCGCCGCGGGCGGGCTATGCGCACGTGGAATGGTCGATCGACCTCATCGACACGCCGGTCGCGCCGGGCTGCGTCCACTCCGCGCTGATCTGGTCGAGCCGCGACGAGTTGATCGACTACTTCTCAGGTCTTCTGACGCCGCGCGACACGAAGGTCGATCCGGTCGTCCACCAGCGAACCGCCTAGAAGGTGCACTTCGCCGTTGGCTTGCTTGATTGGCACGATGAGGCGCTGGTAGCGCATTCGCAGGCGCCCTTCGTGCGGCCAACGAACGATCGCGTCCACCTGGTCGAGACGAGGCGCGTTGTTTTTGAGCGCTTCCATGTAGGCGTTGGCGACCCAGCGCCCGTATAAGCGGTCGGGCTGCTCCTGAATCGGAGCCCCGACTGCGCACGAACGCCAGACCTCGTAGTGGGCGAAAATACCGCCGCCAAACTCTGAGAAAACAAGGTTCTGGGCTTCCTGCTTTCCCTTCACTACGACATAGCGGGGGCCGATCAGCGGCCTCAGCATCTGCCGCATGGCCTCTTCGTCGAGGTCGGCCGACAACTGCGGCCAATCCCTGAAGAGGCTCTGCATCGCCTTGGGATCCTGAGGCGTCGGTCCTTCGAGCTTCCGCGAGAGGAACTCGTCCGGCCGGTGACGCTTTGCGACTTCGATCAGGTCATCCAGGCGCACCAGCGCCGCCTGGTTCGAGCGCATCATTTCGTTGTGCCAGGAGTCACCGAGCCAGGTGAGGACCACGCGCTCGAAACGCCGGCTCAGCAACCAGCGGTAGAGCGCATCGTACGCCGCGTCGGCGGTGAAGTTCGGGCGCAGGCGGATCTGGGCGGAATGACCGTAGACGTTGGTCGCAATGAAACCGAGGTTGACGACCGCATAGTCGGAGAATTCGCCCCCCGAATACGGTGAGTCGTAGGCGTGACGGAGCTGACGCGAGCTCCCGTCCCACACTTGCCCCTGGTCATCGATCAGCTGCAGACTCAACACACTCTCCCGAGGTCATCCAAAGATGGAACTCGCCTGTAAGATATCACCACACCCATGTTGCTAAATCGTTGCAATCATCAGGATTTTTGTATGTGCCCCGCCTACCATACGGTTGTATCCACGCATCACAATGCGGTCGCAGCGGGTCAACATTACTGGCACACGCGTACTGTGCCGCTTCGACCGTGCCGCGCAAGGTCCAGATGGAAATGATCCCGGTGAAAAGCATCGGCATTGGGCCCAAGAACTGTGGTAAACGTCCTGCAGGCGCCTTTGTGAACCGCGCGTAGGAACCCCCGTTCAGCCACGCTCCCCTTCCATCCGGTCAGAACTTTGATCTGTCGCCCGTCGGCCAGGCGGAAACCCGATACATCGAGGGCGTTGGCATGGCCGTGCTCCGACAACCGGCCGCCGGCGATGCCATTGCGCGGGCGGCAGGAATAGGAGGCGGCGACCACCACCTCGACAACCTCTGCGCTGAGGAAATGCTGGGCTGCCGGCAGGACTGACGTCCGCACCCAATGATCGACGGCTGGCACCATCGGACAGCGGAGCGTCGCCTGTGGCTTGAGACTGACCTGCCCGCGGGCGGCGGCGCTCATATGGAGCGGCTGAATCGCGCCACAGGCTTCCGGCCCGCCAAGCGCGCTGCGCTGCGTGACGAAGGGATTGTTGCGCACGACGCCGGCCGCAAGGCACATGCGCTCGTCGTCAGCGCGCCAAGGTTCTTGCTTGGCGACGAAGTACGACGACTTATTGCCACCGCAACCTGAGATGACAAGCAGCGCGGCGACGGCCGCTCCGAGCTTTGCTGATCTACGCAACATTTTTCAAGTATAGGCAGACCCGAACTAAGAACCCGTCAACGTAACCGAAGCTGAAACGACATTCTGCGCGCGCTATGTGTTGCGACGATGTCCCCTTGTTAGCTGGTTGTTCATGATCGACTGGAGGCAGACCCGCCGCGCGCATGTGCGACGGCGCGGCAAACAGCATCGGCGGACGAGGTCGTCATTGCCCCCACGCGAGGGAGAGTCTACGGTCACGCGTTCAATCCACGCGCCGGCGCTGCGCTGCCGCCGGTCGCCACTCAAAAAAGATGAAGGGACGCCATGATTGATCTTTATACTTGGTCCACGCCCAACGGGCGCAAGGTCTCCATCATGCTCGAGGAGGTGGGGCTCCCCTACACGGCGCACGCCGTCAACATTTCCAAGGACGAGCAGTTCAAGCCGGAGTTCCTGGCGATCAGCCCGAACAATCGCATCCCCGCGATTGTTGACCGCGACAACGGCCTCTCGATCTTCGAGTCCGGCGCCATCCTCATGTATCTCGCGGAAAAGACCGGGAAATTCTGGCCGACCGACGAGAAGGGCCGCTGGAACACGATGCAGTGGCTGATGTGGCAGATGGGCGGCGTCGGCCCGATGCTCGGGCAGGTCCACCATTTCGTGCGCTTCAACAAGGGCAAGGCACCCTACGCCGAGGAGCGCTACCAGAAAGAAGGCGTCCGCCTCTACGGGGTGCTCGACCGCCAGCTCGCCAAGACCGAATATCTCGCCGGCGACTATTCCATCGCCGACATGGCAACGTGGCCTTGGATCTCGCGTTTCGAGTGGCAGGGGATCGACATGAAGCAGTTCCCGAACGTCACCCGCTGGTACAAGGCGATCGCCGCCCGCCCGGCCGTCCAGAAGGGCTACCAGGTGCCGGTCGCTCAGCCCGACGGCATCCCGATGCCTTGATCGGCATCGCCGCAATCACTTCGAGCGACGAGACGCAGCGCCGCCGCCCGATACACGCTACCATGCACGCCACCCAAGGAATGAACACATGAAGACGACCCCGATTTTCTCAGGCGTGATCGCACCCGTCCTCACACCGCTCGGCGAGGACGGCGCCCCCGACCTCGATCGGTTCGTCGAGCACTGCGAATGGCTGCTCGAGGAAGGATGCACCGGGCTTGCCCCGTTCGGCACCACGAGCGAGGCCAACTCGCTCGGCATCGACGAGCGCATGGAAATGCTGGAGGAGATCGTCGAGGCCGGGATTCCGGGCTCGAAGCTGATGCCGGGCACCGGCATGTGCTCGCTCGCCGACACCATCCTGCTTACCGACCACGCCGTCGAACTCGGCTGCGGCGGCGTGCTGATGCTGCCGCCGTTCTACTACAAGAACCCGAGCGAGGAGGGGCTGTTCCGCTTCTTCGCCGAGGTGATCGAAGAGGTCGCCGACGATGACCTCAAGGTCTACCTCTACCACATCCCGCCGATCGCCCAGGTCGGCTTCCCGCTGTCGCTGATCGAGCGCCTGCGCAAGGAGTTCCCGCAGACCGTTGTCGGCCTCAAGGATTCCTCCGGCGACTGGAGCAACACCAAGGCGATCCTCGACGCCTTCCCCGACTTCGAGGTGTTCCCGGGCTCGGAAGTATTCCTGCTCGACGGCCTGCGCAACGGCGCCTCGGGCTGCATCTCGGCGACGTGCAACGTCGGCGCGCGCGGCATCCGCGAGGTCTATGACAACTGGCAGGGCCCGAACGCGGACAAGCTGCAGGCCAACATCTCGGCGCTCCGGATGGCGATCCAGCAGTATCCGATGATCCCCGTGCTCAAGGCGCTGCTCGCACACTATCGCGACGATCCGCTGTGGGCCGAGTTGCGCCCGCCGTTCACCGAGCTCTCCGACGCCGAAGCGCAGAAGGCGATCCAGACGCTGGCCGAGGTGCACGGCTTCAAGCTCAACTTCGCCGAAGCTGCGTGAGACTGAAATGGCGTCGGATAGCGAAGTGCTGGTGCGACCGGCAGCGCTGCCCGACGCTGCCCCTCCCCTCTTGCCCGCCGAGCTGATCGCGCGCGAGGCCGCCGCTGCGGGCTTCACGGTCGTGCGCAGCGCCCGCCTCTGCGACTTCAGCGATGAAGCCGGGCGCCGCTTCGAGGACTTTCTCGCCGGCGGTCGCCATGGCGACATGGACTGGCTGGAAGCAAAGGCCGACCGCCGCCGTCATCCGAACGCGATGTGGGCCGACGCGCGCTCCGCGATCGTACTCGGCCTCAGCTACGCGCCGGAAGAAGACCCGCTCCGCTTCCTCGATCAGCGCGGCCGAGCCTCCATCTCCGTCTACGCCTCGCGGCGCGACTACCATGACGTCGTCAAGCCACGTTTGAAGCGCCTCGCGCGCGCGCTCCAGGCGGCGTCGGGCGGCGACGTGAAGGTATTCGTCGACACCGCGCCGCTGCTGGAAAAACCGCTCGCCGCGCTGGCCGGTCTCGGCTGGCAGGGCAAGCACACCAATCTCGTCTCGCGCGAGCACGGCTCGTGGCTCTACCTCGGCGTCATCCTGACGACAGCGGACGTTGCACCCGATCCGGCCGAGACGACACGATGCGGCAATTGCCGCCGCTGCCTCGACGCCTGTCCGACCAACGCCTTCCCCGCGCCCTACCAGCTCGATGCGCGCCGCTGCATCTCGTATCTGACGATCGAGCACAAGGGGCCGATCCCGCACGAGTTCCGCGCGGCGATCGGCAATCGCATCTACGGGTGCGACGATTGTCTCGCCGCCTGCCCGTGGAACAAGTTCGCGGTCGCGGCCCGCGACCAGCAGCTTGCGATCCGACCCGAGACGCAAGGCCCGTCGCTCGACGACCTGCTCACGCTCGACGATGCCACCTTCCGCGCCCGCTTCGCCGGTACGCCGATCAAGCGCGCCGGCATCGCGCGCTTCCTGCGCAACGTGCTGATCGCGGCCGGCAACAGTGGCGACGCCGCGCTGGCGCCGCGCGTCAAGCCCCTCCTCGACCACGAACAACCACTCGTGCGCGGCGCTGCGGTATGGGCGATGTCGCGCCTTGTCGCCCGCGAACACATCGCCACGCTTGCCGCTGCAGCGCATCACCACGAAACCGATCCGGCGGTGC
>CAZKZT010000157.1:0-8348 GCA_964557265.1 uncultured Hyphomicrobium sp. | reverse complement strand
TCGAGACCGGCACGCGCCTGAATGCGGGCTTCCAGTACACCTATCAGGCGGCGACCGGCGGCTCGGCGCGCGTGATCATCGGCCAGAGCTACCAGCTCGCGGGCGTGAACTCGTATCGCGATCCCGGCCAGGTGCCGGAGCCCGGCAACCCGCCGGCGGTGACAGACCCATTCATCTTCAATCCGCAGAACGGTCTCGAGACCGCGCGATCCGATTATGTGATTGGTGCCTATCTCGCGCCGTCGGCCAGTTTCCGCGTCGTGTCGCAGGCACGGTTCGACGAATCCGATCTGTCGTTGCGCCGCAACGATACCTACACCTCGTTCACGACCGGGCCGCTGACGGCGCAGGTTCAGTACTCCTACATGAAGTTCAATCCCGAGGTGCCGTCGCTACGGGCGGAGCAGGAGGTGCAGTTCGGCGGTGCGTTGCGGCTCAGCGAGCACTGGTCGTTGCTCGGCGGTATCCGCTACGACATCGACACCCAGCAGCGCCTCCAGGACACGATTCAGATCCGTTACGCCGACGACTGCTTCGTGCTGACCGCGTCCTACACGGAATCGTTCATCTCGAACCCGGTGCTAGGCATCGAGCCAGACAAGGCGGTCATGCTGCGGGTCGAGTTCAAGCATCTCGGGACGTTCGCGCTGAATTCCAACGTCAGCAGCGGCATTCTGGCTGAGAACCAGCCGTCCAACAATTGATCCCGGGGTGAGGCGGTCGGGGATCGCACCGCATTGCCGCTTGAATGGCGGATTGAAACGTCCGACACATCCTTTGTGATGGGGCCACGCGGCGCACGGCGCGCGTCCGACGATCCAGAGGTGCGCAGATGCTGCGAAAGATCCTGATCGCCAACCGCGGTGAGATCGCTTGCCGGATCATCCGCACGGCGCAGCGGCTCGGGGTCGCGACGGTGGCCGTCTACTCCGACGCTGATCGCGGGGCCATGCACGTCGCGATGGCGGATGAGGCGATGCACATCGGTGCGTCGCCTTCGACCGAGAGCTACTTGCGCGGCGACCGCATCATAGCGGCGGCCAAGGCGACGGGAGCGGAGGCGATCCATCCCGGTTATGGCTTCCTCGCCGAGAATCCGGACTTCGCCGATGCCTGTGCGGCGGCGGGCATCACTTTCATCGGGCCGAGCGGTGACGCCATGCGCAAGCTCGGCGGCAAGGCGGCGGCGAAGGCTGTTGCACGCGAGGCCAATGTGCCCGTCGTGCCGGGGTACGACGGCAGCTCGCAGGAGCCCGCGCTGCTTCAGCGCGAGGCGGGCCGCATCGGCTATCCGGTGATGATCAAAGCGGTGGCAGGTGGCGGCGGGCGCGGCATGCGGCTGGTCGAGAGCGCGGATGCTTTCGTTGCGGCGCTAGAAAGCGCGCAGCGCGAGGCAGCATCGTCGTTCGGCAACGCGACGGTGCTGATCGAGAAGGTCGTGCAGCGGCCGCGTCACATCGAAGTGCAGGTGTTCGGCGACCGGCACGGCAATGTGGTGCATCTGTTCGAGCGCGACTGCTCGCTGCAGCGGCGGAATCAGAAAGTGATCGAGGAAGCGCCGGCGCCCGGCATGAGCGCCGCGCTGCGCGAGAAGATCTGTGGCGCCGCGACGCGGCTCGCACGCGCGGTTGGTTACGAGGGCGCGGGCACGGTCGAGTTTCTCGTCGAGGGCGGCAGTCTCGGCGCCGATGCGCCGTGGTACTTCATCGAGATGAATACGCGGTTGCAGGTCGAGCATCCGGTGACCGAGGAGATTACCGGGCTCGATCTCGTTGAATGGCAGTTGCGCGTGGCATCGGGCGAACCGTTGCCGCTGGCGCAGGAGGAGATCGGGTTCGAGGGCCACGCCATCGAGGTGCGGCTGTGCGCCGAAGATCCGGCGCAGGGTTTCATGCCGAGTATCGGCCGCGTTGCGGCGTTTTCGCTCGATGAGATGTCGGACGTGCGCCTCGAAACCGGCATCCGTCCGGGTGACGTGATCTCTCCATTCTACGACAGCATGGTCGCGAAGCTGATCACGCATGGTGCGACGCGCGACGATGCCGCTGACGAGATGGTGATGGCGCTCAAGCACGAGCTCGAGGTTGCCGGGCCGCGTCTCAACACGGCGTTCCTTTGCGCGCTGCTTGAAAACACCGACGTGCGTGCGCTGCGCATGGATACGGGACTGATCGGGCGCGATCTCGCGGAGCTGACGCGCTCGCGGATCGGGATGCCGGAGGTGCTTGCAGCGGCGCAGCGGATGCTGGTGCCGGCGGGCGGCGTCGGCGGCGATCCGTGGGATGCAATCGACGGCTTCCAACTCGGGGGCGCACGCACGCAGTCGGTGCCGCTGGTTGTCAATGGCGGCACGCGCACGATCACGGCAACGTGGAGAGGCGACGGCACCGTGCCGCACGTCGCGATTGCCGGCGATGCGGCGCAGATTGCGGAGCCGCCGGACGCGTGCGTCGATTTTCCCGGCGGCCTCTACGCGCTGTTCGCCGGTGAACAGGTCGAGGTGCGCTGGCCGACCTACGATGCCGATGACATCGACAATGGTCACGCTGGCGATACCGTGCGCGCGCCGATCAACGGCAAGGTCGCGCGGGTCTTCGTCAAGGCGGGTGAGACGGTTGCCAAGGGCGATCGCCTCGCCGTTGTCGAGGCGATGAAAATGGAGCACGTCCTGTCGGCGCAGCGCGACGGTGTGGTTGCGGCCGTCGCGGTTGGCGAAGGCGAGCAGGTCAACCAGGGCGCGCTGATCGTCAGTCTCGAGCCCGCCGAGGAGACGGTGTCGTGACGATCCATCTGGTCAAGCTCTGTGTCGGCTGCGAGTCGATCGAGGATCTCGCCTCCTGGCAGGCCGAGCGTCTGAAGCAGATGAAGGCCGAGAAGCAGAAGCCCGAGCTGTTCCATCGCACCTTCCAGATGCCCAAGCGGCGCGAGGAACTGCTCGACGGCGGCTCCCTATACTGGGTGATCAAAGGCGTCATCCAGGTACGTCAGCGGCTCCTCGATTTGCGTGAGGGCAACCGGCCCGACGGGACGCCGTGCTCGCTCTTCGTTCTGGACAAGTCCCTGGTGCACGTCCGCCCGCAGCCGCGCCGCGCCTTCCAAGGCTGGCGTTATCTATCGGTGGAGGACGCCCCGGCCGACCTTGCTGCAGGGCGCGGAAGCAACCTCGACGAGATGCCGGCGAAGCTCCGCCGCGAGCTTGCCGAATTGGGCCTGCTCTGAGCCGTTTATCGGATCGGCTCAACAGGTTACAGGCCTGCCATCGACTGTGATCCGAGGGGTCACGAAATAGCCGGAAACGTCGTTCATCGACAGGCAGCCGGTCCGTCTTTCGCGCGGCGGTTCGGCAGGTTATAGAGTGCGACCGGCAGATGCCTGCCGGCAACGCATCGCGCCGCAACGTCATGCGCCCTCACAGGCTCCGGCGGCACGGAATCAGCACGACAGGGACCGTTATGGCCGAACAGACCGATACCTTTATGCGCGAAGTCCAGGAGGAGATCCGGCGCGAGCGTCTCGCGCAGCTCTGGGACCGCTACGGCGCGATCGGGATCGGCCTTGCCGTCGCCCTCGTGGTTGGCGTCGGCATCTACCAGTACGCGCAGCACACCAATCTCGCGGCGCGAGAGAAGGCCGGGCTGGAATTCGAGGCCGCGGCCCGCCTGGCCAGCGAAGGCAAGACCGTGGAAGCCCAGAAGGCTTTCGATGCAATCGTCAAGACCGCGCCCGGCGGTTACGGAACGCTGGCCCGCTTGCGGGCAGCCGGCGCACTCGCTGCCGAGGGCAAGCGCGTCGAGGCCGTCGCGGCTTATGATGCCGTGGTGCAGGATGCGGGCAGCGATGTGCTGCTCCGTGATTTTGCTGCGGTCCAGGCAGCCCTGTTGAGAGTGGACGAGGCGGACTGGACGGAGATGCAGAATCGCCTCAAAGACCTGACAAACGACACCAATGCGTGGCGGGCGCCAGCCCGTGAGCTGCTCGGACTCGCCGCCTTAAAGGCAGGCAACCAGGATGAGGCGCGCAAAGCGTTCGAGCAGGTCCTCGCAGATACATCCGCCCCGCCATCGACGGCTGAACGGGCGCGTGTGATGATGACGATCCTGACCGAGGCGGCGCTGACCAAGTCGGCTCCCGCCAAGGACGGCAGTGTGAAGGAGGGGGCGGCACCTGCTCCTGGGGCCACGCAGCCGGCGGCGACGAAGTAAACGACCAAGGAGCCGACATTGGGCATCGTGGGGATGAAGCGAGGGGTCGCAGCGGTCGGTACGCTGGCGCTGTTGAGCTTGGCCGGATGCTCCGGTGGATTGCCGTCGACTGCCGATCTCACCGCGCTCAATCCGTTTGCCGAGAAGCAGGTTCCGCTGCCGGGCAAACGCGTTCCCGTCCTGCTTTCGGATGGCGCGACCGGGAGCATCGAGCTGGCGGCGGCCGATCGCCCGCTCACGCTGCCACCGCCACGCCAGAATGAGGCTTGGGCACTGCCCGGCGGAGTCGCGAGCAATGCACCGGGGCATCTTGCCCTGCCGGCAGCGATCCGGACCGCATGGAGCGCTGATGTCGGCCAGGGATCGAGCAAGCTCGGGCGGCTGACGGCGAGCCCGGTGGTTGCCGATGGCCGCGTCTTCACGCTGGATGCGGCAGGTCATGTGACAGCGCTGAGCCAGACCGGATCGGTCGTGTGGCGCGCCTCGCTGACGCCCGAGAAGGACAAGGATCACAAGGCATATGGCGGCGGCCTCGCGGCTGAAGGCGGGCGGCTGTTCGTCGCCACCGGCCATGGCATCGTCGCGGCGCTCGATACGCAAGGCGGCAAGAAGCTTTGGGAGAAGAATGTCGGCTCACCTGTCCGTTCGGCGCCGACGGCGGGATCTGGCCGCGTCTTCGTGTTGACGACCGATGGGCGCACGCTCGCGCTCGCCGGCCATGATGGGGCCGAACTCTGGGTTCACCGCGGCCTGCCGGAGCGGGCGAGCCTGCTGCTCGGCTCGAGCCCGGCGCTCGAGAACGAGATTGTCGTGGTGCCCTATCCCTCAGGCGAGGTCGTGGCGCTCAGGGCATCGGATGGCGGGGGCGTGTGGGTGGAATCGCTGTCGCGCACGCGCACCGCATCGTCGCTCGGTGCGATGAGCGATGCCGCGAGCCCTGCGATCGACGGCGGTACGGTATTTGCTATCGGTCATGCCGGCCGCATGGTCGCGACCGAGCTCAAGACCGGCGAACGCGTCTGGTCGTCCAGCGTGCCCGGCATGCACCGCCCCTACGTTGCGGGTGAAGCCGTTTACGTGGTCGACACCGGCGGCCAGCTCATCGCTATGAGCCGGCGCGACGGCAAGGCGCTATGGACGACCCGTCTTTCCGGCGCCAAGAGCTGGTCGGGGCCCGTTCTCGCGGGCGGCCGCCTATGGCTGACGTCGGACACGGGCAAGCTGATCGGGGTCAATGCGGCTGGCGGCAAGGTGGAGACGCAGCTCGATATCGGCGCGCCGGTATACATCGCTCCGGTCGTCGCGAACGGGCGCATGTTCGTGCTGACCGACAAAGCCCGCCTCGTCGCCCTCAACTGACGCGTGGTCGCGGCACGTGGCTGCGGCTGCGTTGGGCACTCCAGACAAATCGTTCATTCAATCCTCCCGTCGCATTTCGTGTTCGGCAATGGCGCGGCGGACCACGTCGTCCGCATCGATTGATTGGCTCTGGACGATCGGAGCCCGTTGCGGCCGGACAGCCGCGACGACTTTGGCAGGCTCGTGCGGCTCCGATGAGACAGCGGCGCGAGATCCGGGCACGGAGCCGTAGTTCGGACTCCATGGCTCGCGCGGATCATCGGCCTCGGCTTTGCGCTGCATCGGCGGCGGCTGAGCCGGCAACCCGTCTGCCTCGGTTTCGACGTAGCGCGGTCGCGCTTCAGCGCTGTAGCTCGGCGCGCGATCGCCGAACGAATGCTGGTAAGCCGGTGCGTATTGAGCGGACTGCTGTGGGGGCCGCTCAGCCGCGCACGCGGCGAGCGTGAGCAGAACGCTGAGGGCGGCCGCACGCTCGGCTTGGTGCCGAAAGCGGCGAGAAGATCGTGGCGCGAGGCCACAACGCACGGAACGCATCAGGGAACGCCTTTCACGCAACAGAAAGCGACAGAGGACTGGGCCCACTATGCGGAAAGGTGGTTAATCAGCTGCTAAGGCGCGTGCGAAGACCGCACGAGAGGCGTCGCGATGTCGCCGATGAGGCCGTTCGAGAGGCCTTCGCGTGGCGCGGCGGACACGCTCGAAATTACACACAGGAAACTTGGTGTGGCCATCAACAGCTTATCCAGCGGTTCGATTCTGCTGCGGGGGAGCGCGCCTTGCCGGGTCCTGACGACTCATAAACAGTGCCTGCGGGCATGGTAGTACGCGCGCGCATATCCAGGGGGCGTTTTGATGATCAGGCGTGAAGCAGGGCGACCGTTCTTGAGCGCCGTCTTTGTCGATTATGACAACATTTACTTGTCACTGAAGCGGAAGAACGAGGAAGCCGCCAAGCGCTTTGCCCGTGACGCTGGTGTGTGGACCAAGGCGATCGAATCCGGCGCCTTGATCACATCGACGAATGGCGCGTTCGCGTCCGAGCCGCGCCGAATCGTGATGAACCGCTGCTACGGCAATCCAGTGCCGCGCCGCAATCAGAGCGACAATTCGACGGACATGAACTCCTTCCCGTTCGTGCGGCATCATTTCCTGCGCGCCGGATTCGAAATCGTCGATTGCCCCCCGCTGACGGCCCAGCTCAAGAATTCATCCGACATCCGCATGGTGATGGACGTCGTCGATTTTCTCGGTCACGGCACGCACTTCGATGAATTCGTGATTCTGTCCGGTGATGCCGACTTCACGCCCGTTCTGCATCGCCTGCGCGCGCACGCCCGCCGCACGGTGATTTTCGCCAACGACTACACGGCCGCGCCCTACACGGCGATCAGCGATGGCGAAGTGCGCGAGGCTGATCTGATCGCGCTGCTGCTCGAGTACCAGGGCGAGATTGCTGCCGCGCCGCCGGCGCCGGCAATTGCGGGGCCGAAGCCCGCGCAGATGACCGAGGCCGAGCGCGAGATGTTGCGCCGGGAGATCATCGCCGATGTCGTCGAAGCGGTGCGTTCTGCGCCACAGCCGGTGCCGCTGGAAGTGCTGGCCGATCGTGCTGTCCGCACGATGGGGCATGAGCGTACGGTGGCGACGTCGTGGGCGGGGGCGGGCGGATTTCGCGAGCTGTTGACCCAGACGCTGCCTGACGACCTGCGCCTCTCCGAGCAACCGCCTTATCTGGTGATCGATACCCGCCGTCACATGCCGCAGCAGCGCTCAGCGCCGTTGCCCGAGCTGCCGGATTTCGGTGCCATTACGCCCCGCGCTCAGGCGGCGCCGCCGCAGACGTCGCGCGGTGGCGGCATGGCGCTCAAGGCCGATCACCACGACGATTTCCGTCCCGAACGTGCGTTGCCGCCGCCCACGGCGACATCCGTTTCGCATGGTCTCGGCACCTTGCCCGCGTTCGGTGCGCCGTCTCAGGAACGTGCGCCATTGCGTGAACCTGCCGCGCGCGACCGCGAGTATGGTCAGCGTGAGCCGATGCAACGCGAGCCCACGCAACGCGAACCGATGCAGCGCGAGCTCATGCAACGGGAAACCCAGCCGCGCACCCCCGCGCTGCGTGCGCCTGCGACACCCTCGCTCGGCGCCCCGCAGACGATGGCGTCGGCACCGGCATCAAAGCCCGCCGCGCAAGCGCCCCTCCAGCAGTCGGCTCCGCCTGCCGCCGCGCGCCCCAAGGAGGGGGCTTCGGCGATCCAGCAATCGATCGCGCGCATCCACGAGGCGTGCCAGGCGCCGCCGCTTGCGCCGCCGGAGTACCGCACGCTGTTCGAGGTGATGGCGCTCGAGATCAACGAGAACAACCTGCTCGGCGCGCAGACGATCCAGAACGTCCTGCGCCGCGCGCAGGAGCACGGCCTGGAGCTGCGCCGCGACGACGTGCGTTTCGTGATGGACGTCGTCAGCGAGGCGGATCCCTGGTTCGAACAGGGCGCTTCGGCCAATCTGTTCGCCGGCCGCTTCCGCAACTTCGTTGTCGCGCGCTGCCGCGGCCAGGGCCTCAAACTCTCCGCGGACGAGCTGGACCTGATCGAGGCCTGGTTCGTTGGCAATGGTGTGCCGGCGTCCTCGTCTCGCGCTCCAGCCTCGCCCGCCACGCAGGCGCAGGCCTACACGCCGCCGCAGGCAGAGCAGGTGCGCACGGCTCCGCAGGGCGGCGCGAGGTCCGCTGACGAATTCACCAGCGACGAGTTCCCGCGCATCGTGCGGACGCGCCTGCGCGGTTGA
>CAZKZT010000156.1:0-8399 GCA_964557265.1 uncultured Hyphomicrobium sp. | reverse complement strand
TCGTAGAATTGATCTCGATCGAACTGGTAGTACAGAACACCGCGGCCGAGCACCGCCATCTCGAACGCAACCGACGAATAGTCCGTGACCATCAGGCGTGCCCGCTTGAACGCAGCCTGGATCGAGTGTCCGGCAGTTCGGGTCTGCACGTCGATCCAGTCCGGCACTTCGAAGCAGTGCAGATACGGCACGATATTGGGATGCGGGAAAAGCGTAACGCGATAGCCGTGCCGTTCGGCCATCGCCTTCAGGCGCGGCGCGTGCAGAAACGACTTCCACGCGATCGCATACGCTGTCCGATCAAAATCAGCATTGAGCGCACGATTGGTCGATTGGCCGAGCCGTGGGCCAACCAGTGAAATGCGCCACGTCGGCATGATGACAATGTGGCGCTCGCTCTGCTCTGAATCGCGCAGAAGCGCATCATGGCGCGGCAATCCGGTCAGCGCCACCTGGCTCGCCGTCAGCTTGTAGCGCGTCGACGGCCCGACCATCGACTGATACTCGCGCTCCGTACTCGAGAGCATCAGATCGATCGGCACGTTGTTCAGCCAGGTTGCCAGATCACTGACCAGGACGCCATGCTGCAGGAAGACGAACTTGAACTGCAGGAGGTCACGGTACTCGCGCGCCGGCATGAAGTTCCAGACGTAGCGGTCGGCATGCGACGAAATCAGGAAGCGGGCATTCAGAAGCAGGTACTCGTGCTCAGCGGATCCGAAGGGAACCAGACGAAACCCTTCTTTTGCAAGCCGCGGCCAATCCATTGAATCACGACGGAGCACGAAGTAGGCATTGATGTCGGGGCGAAGACGCCGAACGTAGCGATACAAGTGCTCGGCGTTATCATCGGCATGCACATCGCGATCGATAAACATCCAGGCCGCCGCGTATCGCTGGCGGACTGCCGCCGACTGACTTTCGCGTCGAACGCGCAAAGCGCGACGCGAGAGATCCACCGGGGGCTGCACAACGCCGTGATCTCGAAACATCCTGGTGAGATCGATGCTCGGGATCGCCCTGTTGCCGAAGACGTCGATCGTATAGGCGACACCGTCCACTTCCACCGTCAACATCCCGGCCGTCCTCCTCACGCGCACCCGGCTCTCGTAATGGAACGGTTGTCCAAACAGCGTGTGCACCTGAAGTTTGGTGTCCGAGGGTTCCGCCTCCTCACCATCGATGCGGATTATTGCCCGCGTTGCGGCACGCGCAGAATACCATCGCAGCTCGAACTCACCTCGCTCCGCATCGAGCCAGTTGATGAAGCAGTAAGACCGCCGCTTGTGAGCCGCTTTATACGCGCCAAGCAATCCGATCCGATGCAGCTCACGTATACCGGCCAAATCGAAGCCAGCGATGGTCTCTTTGTCGATGCCTTGGAACACCTCCTCAAGGTGCGACTTGTAGGTGTTCAGCTGCGAGGGACTGAGAAAAGCGAGTTTCTCCTCGCCGTCGAGAAAGCGGCGTATCTGCCAGACAACTTCATAGAGCACCGTCCGCTGCAGCCAGCGCGGCACGGTGCCGAGACGCCGCCGCGCCTCCTCCAAGACCGCGCAGTACCCGTACCGGTAGAGATCATCGAACCGCTCCGGCGCATCGCCGCTCGTATCGAGCGCCGAGGAGTTGTCGGCGCGCTTTCGATAGTAATAGCGCGCGCCACGCACAAATCCGATCGAGCCGCTCGTGCAGCCCATCATGTAGCGCGCGACGAAATGCGCATCCTCGAAGCAAGGCTTCACGCGGGCATCGAACCGAAGCAGCGATCCTTCGATGAGCGATCGCTTGAAGAAGACCGAATTGACGTGGAGCTGGATGAATTTTCCGGGATCGGAGACCGGCAGGACAGCATCCTCCTTGAACCGACTCCGCAGTGGGTGATTGTCCAGGAAACGCCGGTTCACCTCGTTGTAGGTGATGTGCCGGCAGGAGACGAAGTTCAACGGATCCTGAGCCGTGTCATGCCGCCGGATGAAGCGCGCAACCCGCTCCAGGTAGTCACGCTCGACGAAGTCGTCGGGATCGATGAACGTCACCCAGTCCGCCGTTGCGTGCCTGAGTCCCGTGTTTCGCGCCACCGACTGTCCGCCATTCGACTGGCGAATGACTGTGATGTTGCGCGGAAAACGCCGCCGCCACTTCTCCAGGATGGCCGCGGAAGTGTCCTTCGATCCGTCATCAACGACGATCAGCTCGACGTCGGTGCAGAAGCGTTTCTGGATAATGATCGAAACGAAATACGTCTCGAGGTAGCGGCCGACATCGTAGACAGGCGACACGATCGAAAAGCGTGGCGCGAAGCTACGCGCTGGCATCCAGCGATGCTGGAGCCGCCGCCAGACGACAATCGAGCGGTTCCGCAATCTCAGAAAAAAGCGCCAGATCTCGAGGCCGGCATCGAACAAATGTCCCATTCCCATTCCGTGACCGCGTGTTGACAGATCTGCTATCTGTCCTACGAATCACAACTTAAAATTGCAATAGACGAAAATCACACCTCTGTAGATAACACCGGCGTGGCATCACGAAACTGCGGCCTGCGCCGCACGAGCAGCGGCGACATCGGCGGAAGTTGAAAGGCTGTCTCGTCCAGCCTTGCTTCCTTCCGGCGGCAAGTCTGCGACTCGCGTTGACGGGAGCGGAAGACACATTGCCCGCTCGTCGGTCATCCGAATGCGCGCGCAGCCAACGTGCGAAATTGCTCCGCACTCGCAACAAGTTCCACAGGAAGCGGCAGCCGCGCGCATCACGTACACTTCACGTGCCAGCCAACGCTCGTTAGCATGGCGACGGCGCATATTTCCCGCCTTGCGATACGCTCACAAAGCAAACAGATCGTTCGATGACTTATTTCCGCACGGCATCTCGCGATGCCAACGTATCCGCGTTTCGCGTGTCCGCAGCCGACCTTTGCGGGCCAAGCATTGCATCGCTGGAATTCGCCCGCACATCACAGCGCGTGCTCGAGCCGCGGGGCCTGTCCCTGAAACGGCAGTAGCGCCGATGCGGGACGGCGCGCGGACATTCCTCTTTCTCCAATCGCCGCCAGGCCCCTTTGCGCCCGAGCTGCGCGACGCCTTGGTGGCGCGCGGATGCAAGGTTCACCGCATCAACTTCTGCCTCGGCGATGCGGTACAGTGGGGCTGGCGACCTGCGTTGAGCTATCGCGGCGCCTATTCCCAATGGCGTCCGTTCCTTGCCGACCATGTGCGCGCGCATGGCATCACCGACATCCTCTATTATGGCGATCGCCTGCCGTATCACCGCGTGGCGGTCGATGTGGCGCGCGCGCTCGGCATTCGCGGCACCACCTTCGAGTTCGGCTACCTGCGACCCGACTGGATCACGCTGGAGCGCCAGGGCATGTCGGCGCTGTCACATTTTCCGCTCGACCCTGAGATGATCAAGGCGGCGGCGGCGACTCTGCCGGCGCACGATCTGACGGAGCGCTACCCGCACAGCTTCATCACCGAGGCCTCTCGCGAGGTAACGCACCACCTGATCTCGTTCTTCGGGCGGCCGTTCTACCCACACTACAACGCCGACAGCTACTATAATCCGCTGCTCAATTATCTGAGTTACATTCCTCGCCTGCTGGCTTCAGGGCGGCGTGGCCGGCGCGCTGCCGTGCGCACGCGCAACTGGCTCCAGTCAAAGCGACGCTACGCATTGATGCCGCTGCAGATGCAGAACGACTACCAGCTCCGTGCCAATTCACCCTTCCGCCACCAGCGCGACGCGATCGAATGCGTGCTTCTCTCGCTCAAACGCGCAGCACCGCCCGAGTACAACGTGGTGTTCAAGATCCATCCACTCGACAATGGCTGGGAGCGATGGGCGCGTGTCGTCGGTGACATTGCTGCCCGGCTCGATATCCAGCGGCGCGTCTCGACCATCGACGGCGGACACCTGCCGACGCTGCTCGATCATTGCAGCCGCGTCATCCTCATCAACAGCACGGTCGGCATGCACGCGATCCAGCGCCTGCGGCCCACCAAAGTCCTCGGCCTTGCGATGTTCGATATCCCAGGGCTCACGCACCAAGGTGCCCTCGATGACTTCTGGAGCACGCCCGAGCTTCCGGATCCCGAACTGCGCGACAGCTTCATTCGCCTGCTCGCCGCGACCATCCAGATCCAGGGCAGCTTCTACAATGCCGCAGGGCGCGCACGCGCGATCGAGGAAATGTCGGATCGCCTGATCGCAGGCACGGTCAACCAGCCGGGCGGATTCGTCGATCCACCGCCGCGGCTCCAACGGGCGCGAGAGCTCGGCGTTCAACTGTTCGATACCTGATGGCCGACACCACGGATGGACGAGGGAGCCGCCGATCACAATGGGCGTCAGTAACGACAGGACCGGCACACAGCGGGAGCAGTGGTTGGCGCCCGAGCGATCGCCGCGCAGTTTTCTGTTTCTGCAGGGCCCGTTGTCTCCCCTGTACGCGCGCGTCGCGGATCAGCTCGAGGCGGCTGGCCACCCGGTATCGCGCATCAATCTCTGCATTGGCGACCGGCTGTACTGGCGGCGAAGCGGCGCCGTCAATTTCCGCGGCAGGATCGAGGCATTCGAGGCATTCATCGAGAGGCATATCGCGGCGCGCGGCATCAGCGATATCGTTATGCATGGCGAATGCCGCGCCTACCACGCCATCGCGGCCAAGGTGGCGACCCAGGTGGGCGCGCGCGTCTTCGTCACCGAACTCGGCTATCTGCGGCCGGACTGGATGACGGTCGATCGCGACGGCACCGCGGCAGCATCTCACTTCCCGCGCGATCCGCACACCATCGCGCGCCTTGCGGCGCTGAGCGGCCCCGTGGATTTGGCGCCGCGCTATCCCAGCCATTTCATCTGGGTCGCTGTTCCCGACGTCATCTACAATCTCGCCAATACCTTCCTGTGGTTTCTCTATCCGCACTATCGACGCCACACGGTCGACTGGCCACCGCTCGAATATGCCGCATGGCTCTCGCGGCTCGCCACGTCACGAAGACGCGGCCGGAACGCCGGACGCGAAATCGCAACGATCACCGCGTCGGATAGACCGATCTTCGTCCTCCCGATGCAGCTCGAAGGCGACTTCCAGATCCGCGCGCGGTCACCGTTCGAAGGGCAGGCGGACGCATTGGATCAGATCGCAGCATCGTTTGCGGCACACGCGCCACCCGAGGCCGCGCTTGTGATCAAGACGCACCCGCTCGACAACGGCCTGATGCGATGGCGGCGTCAGATCGAGCGAATCCGCCGCACACACAGCCTCGACGGGCGCGTACATTTCCTCGATGGCGGGCATCTGCCGACGCTGCTCGAACGCGCTCGCGGCGTCGTCACGATCAACTCATCGGCAGGGATCGACGCGATCAGGATGGGCATAGCGGTCAAGCCACTCGCGCCCGCGCTGTACGATATCGCCGGGATCACACATCAAGGCCCGCTCGACACGTTCTGGTCCGCACCTCAGCGTCCCGACCCGCTGCTCGCAAGGCAGTTCATAGAGGCGCTCGCCGGCAGTGTTCTGGTGCGCGGCACGATCTACTCGCGCGATGGGCTCGACGCCGCAGTCCGCAACATCGCCGACGCAATCTTGAGCAACCGGGCCGAGCGCGCGATCCGCGCAGCTGACGCACTCTAGAAGCCCAACTTGCGACCGAGCCGGGAGACGAGCGTTCTCGCTTCCGCCGTGACGTGGTGGCGCGACTGCCCTTTCAGATCGGCCAACCGTGCGATCAGACGCTCGCAAGACACTGGTGCCAAGGACTGCGGATCGACGTGGCGGCAGTAACGCACCAGGCTGAGATAAACCAACTCCGGGACCGACCGGCGACGGGAACGCCGCACGACAGCGGTCAAATCTTCGGTGAGCCCCCAGCCCGCATAGAACGGCGCGCCGTGCACCGTCACGGTCTTGCCGCGCAGCAGGGCTTCGAAGCCAGACAACGAGGACAGCGTCTCGACACGATCGCATTGCGCGATCAAGTCCAGGATGTCGGCTCCGTGGGCGTCCATATCCGCGAAACGGCGCGTGTCGTTGGGGTCGATACGACCGGCACGCAGCCCCTTGGCGACGTCGGGATGCGGTTTGTAGACGATGAACGCCTTCGGATGGCGCGCGCGGACCATGCGTAGCAGTTCCAGATTGATGTTGGTCGCGCGGAGATCGAGCGTGTCGGAGATCGTCATGACGACCGCTGAATCCGCTGCGACCTGGCCGGGAACGAGTATCCGCTCGCGGCCGGGTGTTGCGGGAAGGCGCACCGGCGACGCAGCAAGATTGTATTTCGACAGGTTGTTGACCGAAATCAGCTCGGCAAGGCGCGCGCCGCGCTGCGCCTCTGCATCGGAGACATGCGCATGCTCCAGCATGTGTTCGAGATCGCTCGGGCGCGTGGCGTCATAGTAGATCCCGCGCGTATCGATCGCGTAGGACGCGCCGCGGACAAGCCCGGCACCGAGGCCGACGGAGCGCAGGAACCCATCCTCGATCCGCACGACGCGGACACCCGCCGACGCCGCATCCCGTTCCAGATCCGCGGTCAATTTGGATGACCAGGCCAACAGAAGCAGACCTTCGCGGCGTGCGAGATCGATACCGCTCGCGATATCCGGCGCCATGCGCGGATCCGGATCGATCTCACGGATGATCCCTGCGACCGCCTTGCGGTTCCACCACGACACCCCAGCGACGACGACGCCCTTCGCAGCAGCCAGTCCTGCTGGCCATGTCGCCATATCGCCTCCCGCTTCTGCGCTGCTGTCGCGGCGGGCGCACGTGCCGGACACGATCAATCTGTCGCCCACGGCTTTTGTCCAGAGGCGAGAAGGCGGGCGATCGTTGATAGACCGAAGCCTTGCGCGACCAGTCTGTCGAGCGCGCGTTTCGTAGCTGCCACGGCCGTTGTGATCTGGGCTTCGGTATGTCCGCTGGTCATGAAAAAGCGAAGACGCGCCGACTGCATGGGAACCGCGGGATATATGATCGGGGCTACGTTGATCCCTTCATTGAGCAACACCTCGCAGAGCTTTGCGGCTCGCAGCGAGTCACCCACCAGAACCGGACAGATCGCATGCCCCTCACCCAAACCGGTATCAAGCCCTGCCGCTCTCGCTGCGTCGAGGAATAGCCGTCCGTTGCGCTGCAGACGCGTCGTGCGCTCAGGCTCGCGCTGCATGACATCCAGCGCCTCGATCGCGGCGCCGGCGATCGGCGGTGACAGGCCCACGCTGTAGATAAACCCAGAGACGCCGAGCTTCAGCAGCTCGATGAGGGCGGCCGACCCTGCGATGTAGCCGCCCGAACCCGCCAACGTCTTGCTGAGCGTGCCCATCCAAATATCGACGTCGCGCGGATCAACGCCGGTGTGCTCCGCGATGCCGCGTCCACTCGCACCGAGAACACCGAGCGCGTGCGCCTCATCCACCATCAACCAGGCGCCGTAGCGCCGCTTGAGCGCAACCAGCCGCGCAAGGTCCGGCAGGTCACCATCCATCGAGTAGAGGCCTTCGATCACGATCAAAACGCGCTCATGCTCACCACGGATGTCCTGGAGCATCCGCTCCAACGCTGTCAGGTCATTGTGCGGGAAGGCGCGGCGTGCGGCGCCCGACAGCTTCGCGCCGACAAGGATGCTCGAGTGACAGAGCTGATCATACAGAATCAGATCCTGCGAACGGATCAGCGTCGATATGACCCCGACGTTGGTGCCATGCCCGCTGACGAAGACGGCGGCGTCATCGGCCTCATAGATCGCCGCAAGTTTGTGCTCGAGATCGCGCAAGATGGGGCGTTCACCGGCCACCAGCCGGCTCGCCGATACCGACGTACCGTATCTGTCGATCGCACACTTGGCCGCGCGCGCGACCGATGGCACATGGTTGAGGCCGAGATAGTCATACGAGGAAAAATTCAGCACCTCGCGTCCATCGATCACGGACATCGCACCGGCGCGCCCGTCCTGCGCGCGGAAAAACGGATCCGCAACGCGATAGTCGCGAGCCACGCTGCGATGCTTGGTGAGCGCCGTGTACTCATCGAGCGATTCAAAGGTGGGCGCGGCCCGGTCGATCCTCGTCTCTTTGGCGTTGCCGACCGCGCGCCCGCGCATGCGCGCAAGTAGCTTGTTCTTGTCAATGGGGCTGAGTAGCCGGCGGCTCGCCTGATCGGTCAAGGGTACCCTCGCTTCGTTTGACACCGCTCCGTTTCAAAGCTCCCGCGATCCGCCTGGACTTTACGCATCACATCTCGAGTGGCCGGCGTGACTGGACGCTACTGCGCGGCAATCGCACCGGCATGGCCATCGACGCGCTCCATATGCTTCGCGACGAGATCGCGGTCGGCCTCGCCGGTCCTCACGCCCGCCCGAAGCCGCTGAAGCAACCGCGCGGCCAGATCCTCTATGGTC
>CAZKZT010000155.1:0-8508 GCA_964557265.1 uncultured Hyphomicrobium sp. | reverse complement strand
TATCTCCCGTATACACGGGCCGTCGAGCTGATGATCGGCATGGCACTCGGCCTTGGCCTTGTGCCGGCGGTCCGTTCCATGCTGGCGCGACAGCTGCTGAGTGCGCTCGGCCTTGGCCTCATTGTCGCGTCCGCTGTCTTCTTTCATGCCGGCATTCTGTTTCCAGGCCTCGCCGCACTCGTCCCATGCATTGGCAGCGCACTGCTCATCCATTGTGCCGGCGGTCGTGATGGCACGAGCTGGGTTGGTGCGCTCCTTTCGACCGCCCCATTCGTCTGGCTCGGCAAGATCTCCTATTCTCTCTACCTATGGCATTGGCCGTTGTTCGCCTTTGCTGCGTATGAATGGGGCAACAATCTGAGCGCCTTGACCTCCCTGGCGCTGATAGCCGCCTCGATCGCGTTGTCTGTTGTCACTTACATCTGGGTCGAGCAGCCGGCGCGCCGATCCCGCGTCATTCTCACGTCGCAGCGCGTTTATGCCTACGGCCTCGGTGCAGCCGCTGTGCTGGCGGGCAGCGCTGGCGTCGTCGCTTCGACGAACGGCCTCCCGGCGCGTCTCGCTCCCGAAATCGCCGCGCTTGAATCGAAAGCCATAGCGCACGGAGAGCGCAGCTCCTTGTGCGAAGCCAACATGCGCGGCAAGCAGGACGGCCCCTGCATCATCGGCCAACTGGACCGCTCGCCCAGCGTTCTCGTGTGGGGCGATTCGCACGCATGGTCGCTCGCGCCGCAGTTCCAGGACATCGGCGCGGAACTCGGCATCGCCATTGCGATGGCCTCGAGCAGCGGCTGCCCGCCTCTACTCGAGGCTGGCAAGCGTCCCAATTTTGGCAAGACATCGTGCCGCAAGCACCCTGCCGCCATGGAACACATTCTCGCACAGGGCACCATCAAGCATGTCATGCTTGTCGCGCGGTGGGGCAACTACTCTGGTCGCCCAACTGCTGAATCATTCGACCGACCCGTTGGTCTTTCCTTCACTACCATTGTTTCCGAAGAGGCAAACACCGCCTTCAAATCCGCGTTCGCTCGCACGCTCGCGCGCTTCCGCGACGATGGCTTGCGCGTGACCCTTGTCGGTCCAGTGCCGGAGCTTCCGGTGCATCTGCCGTCAGCCATGACCAAGTCGCTGATGCGGGGCAAGGAACTGACAGTCGACTACGATTTCGCCGCCTACATGACCCGCCACCGTTCGCTGATGACACTCCTCGCCGACGCCGAAAAACTGCCGCGCGTTGATGTCATCTATCCGGACCGCATCTTCTGCCCGGCAGGGCGATGCAGCTTCGTGGATGAAGGCCTCCCCCTCTACCGCGACGACGATCATCTCAACGTCTTCGGCGGCCGCAAACTGAAACCGGGCTTGGGCCGGTCACTGGCCTGGCTGAATGGAGCGCGCAAGGAGGCGCGGACAATCGGTCAGTGACGTCGCACCCGTTCGTAGCGCGCGAATTATCCCTACCTCATCACCACTTCGATCTGCGCCACTTCGCCCGGCTGCACGGTGAAGCCGTGGCGGAACACGCGGCCTGAATGGCGCGCCGTGACGACGTAGCTGCCCGCCGCGAGCACATGCGTCGGCAGCGCACCCGCGGTCTCCTTGATCACATCGCCATCGCCGTCGAGGATCGCCCACTGCGCGCCGCTCTGCGCCTCGCCGCCGGCGCGCGTCACGAGCTTGAACGTGACCGTCGCGCCCGGATGCGAGATTGCCACCTCCGTCAGCTTGCCGGCCTCCACCGTCACGTCGGCGCTGACGACCGCGTTGGCATCCCCGTAGCGGCTGACGATATGAAAGATGCCCGCATTGAGCCGCATGATCAGGCCCGGAAGCGCACCGCTCATGACGCGGTTGCGGTTGCCGAGCTGGTCGGTCTCGCCCGAATAGATGTCGTAGGTCACCGCCATCGCCGGAGCCGGACTGCCGTCGCCGAGCAGCGCATTCACCCTGAGACCGCCCGCATTGAGCACGAACCGCTCATTCAGCGGCCTGCCCGCTTCGACGGTCAGCGATCGCGTCATGTGCGCGCGCCCGAACGACACGTTGATGAGATAGCGGCCGGGCGCCAGCCGAAGCGTCGGACTGGGCTCGCGCAGGGTACGGATGTGCTTCGCCGGCACCGTGTCCTGTTCGCTGTCCTGGAACAGGTTCCACACCAGCCCTTGATCGATCGGCGGTCCGTCGTCCGTGAGGAACGCCGCCACCTGCACGTCCTGCACGGTGCTGCCGCCGGGCCCGGACCGCGGCACGACCGTCACGTTCGATCCGCTGCCGGGCGCAATCTGCACCGGCGCGCTTTGCGTATCCGGCCGCCACGGATCAGCCGGCGCCTGCGCGAAGCTCGGCTGCGGCACAATCAGGTCGCAGATCAAGACACAAGCGAGAACCAGGCACAGACGAACCGAGGCCGCCGCCCGGCGCCTCATCGTGCCCCTGTTCCCGTGCCGGATCGACACCTCGCAAGCTCCCCCGTGCACCGCCTGCACGCCCGAATGGCCATCAAGAACGCGAATCAACCGCGCGCCGCGCGCACCGTATTCGTTAGCCGCAGGACTTTGGCACCACAATGGCCACGAATCCGCCATTGCACACGGCTCAGTTCTCACCGATCACGATCACCCGATCAGCGCCCGCCCGTATATCGGCTGTTCCCTCGAGGCGTGTCTGCCGCGTCTGCACTTCGATCACGTACGCGCCCTGCTGAAGCAGCCCCAGCGGCTCGCTTTCGCTCGAACTCCACACGATCGGACCATCGGCCAGCCGCACCTTCCAGAACACGTCGCCGCCCGGCTCACCCTGCTTGGCCGCCAGCTTCAGCCGCACCCGCGCCGCCGGCGGCGTCAACATGACCGTTTCCCGTGCCCCGGCCGCCAGGGACACCTCGCGGCTCGCCTGCGCATTGAGCGGCCCGAACCGCGCCTCGATCCGGTACTTGCCCGCCGCCAGCACGACGCGCGACGACGTCCCGTAGGCGCGCACGACCTGCGCCTCGCGCCGATCGAGCGGCACGATCCGCCACTGCACCTCGTCCGGATCCGCCGCGAGCCGCGCCACGAGTCCCGAAGCCAGCGCCACCTCGGCCGAGTTCAGCACCATGTCGCGGCGCACGACTTCGCCCGCGCCGATCGCGACGCGATCGCGGATCTCCGCGGCCCCGTGCCTGGCCGTGACGTGATACGTGCCCGCCGGCAGCGTGAACACCGGCCGCGCCGACGCCGACCGCGCCACTTCGCGCCGGCCCTGGGGCGCATCCGGATCGTCCTCCTCGATCACGTAGATCACGTGATCGAGGCGTGCGCCGCCTTCCTTTTGTAATGTTGCGAGTTCCAGCTCGCCGATCGCCAGCCGCGCTTCGAGCGGGCGCCTTTCGCCGACAACAACGGCGGCCTCCTGCACGGTCCGCACAGGTCCATGCGTGATCACGACCTCATAGCGTCCTTCCGGCAGCGCGACTTCCGTAGCCGCCCCTCGCGCGATCCAGCTCGCTGGCACGAGCTTGCCATCACTGGCGCCTGCACCCGCCGGACGAATGACGAAACGTGTGCCGTCGAGCGGCTTGTTGAGACGGCCAGCAAGCGCGGAAAGCTGCAGCGTGCCGCCCGCAAGCGCGAGTTGCACGCGCATCGCCGCCACATCCGCAACCTCGATCTCCTGTCGTGTCGTCAGCAGACCCAGCTCGGCCGTGATCGCATAGCGCCCCGCCACCAGAGGCAACGTCACCGCGCCTCCTTCCAGTCGCTGGACCGATGCCGTATCGCCGCCACCCAGCCGCTCCACGCGCCAGCGCACCGGCAGGTCCGCAACCGCCGTTTTGTTCCCGAGCGACGCCACAAGATGCAATCCCGGCCCGCTCGGATCGGGGATGTCGCGCCTCTGTGCGGCGGCGCGTGCCGCCGGCGATGCCGGCCGCGGTCCACGCGATGCGATGTCGACCACTTCCGCAATGGCGCTGGCAATCTGAGGCCCGGCGCTGGCGATATAGTGCTGGCCGCCGGTGGCCGTCGTCAGGCACTGCATCTGTCGCGCATCGGCCTGGCTCATGGCGATCGAAAGCACATGAATTACGGTCTGCGGATGCTGCGCGCGGATCGTATCGGTCAGCGTGCACGGGTTCTGCTGGCAGTTGTCGAGATCATCGTGCACCAGCAGGATCGTGGCAGGCGCGCCCTTCGGCACCGTCTCGAGCGCGGTCTGCAGGCCTGCCGTCACCGGCCCGCGCCCGCGCGGATTGAATTCGGCCAGAAGATCGGCAACGCCGCCAGCATCACCCGCCTGCGGCGCGCGCAGCACCTCGACGTCCTGGCACCCCGCACGACGATGCCCATACGCGACCAGCCCGACGCGGAAATCACGCGGCAACTTCGACAGCGCCTCGGCAAGCCCCTGCCGCGCGAGCTGGAACTTGGCCAGCCGTTCGGTCCCGATTTTGCCCCACATCGAGCCCGATCCGTCCATGATGACGGTCAGCGTCGGCCCCTCGGCGGCGTGCGCGGCGCGCGGGGCTGCTGCCCACGCCGTCGCTGCGGCAAGCAGGACGGTGGCCACAGCCAGCCTTCGCGACCAGTCTCGACCCATTCCAAACCCCTCCGCGAGTCGTCTTCCCGCCATTGTACCGCAACAGGATATACGTTAGCGAGATGACCCGAGTATCCCGATCTCTCTCGATCCTTCGCGGTCCAGATGGAAGCAATATGACGAACACCATCATCGAGTTCCTGCAGAAGCGCCGTTCGGCCAAGGCGATGCTGCTCGCCGCGCCCGGTCCGGCCCCGTCCGAACTCGAAACCATCCTCGCCTGCGCCGCCCGCGTGCCGGACCACAAGAAGCTGGTCCCTTGGCGCTTCATCGTTTTCGAGGGCGAAGCGCGCGCCCAGTTCGGTGAGATCCTCGCGCGCACCATCGCGGCCGAGGAAAAGGAAACGCCATCCGCCGTCCGCCTCGACGCCGAGCGCGGCCGCCTCACCCGCGCACCGACCGTCGTGTGCGTCGTCTCGCGCGTCGTGCCGAACCCGGCGGCGCCCGAAATCGAGCAGCTGCTTTCCTGCGGCGCCGCTGCCTTCAACCTGTGCCTCGCCGCCAACGCGCTCGGCTACGGCACCTGCTGGCTGACCGAATGGTACAGCTTCAACGCCGCCATCGGTAAGTCCCTTGGTCTCGCCGACAACGAGCGCGTCGCCGGCTTCGTCTACATCGGCACCGACACCGCGCCGCAGGACGACCGCGAGCGCCCCGCCCTCGCCGACATCGTCACCCACTGGCGCCCCTGATCCCCGCACACGGAGACACCGAACCATGTTCTACGACGCGATCCAGAACCAGCACGGCCTGAAGCACGATCCCTTCAAGGCGCTGATGGCGCCGCGCCCCATCGGCTGGATCGGCACCGTCAGCAACGACGGCATCGCCAACCTCGCGCCCTACAGCTTCTTCAACGCTGTCGGCGACCGCCCGCACTACGTCGTGTTCGGCTCCGGCGGCATCAAGGATACGCTGCGCAACGTGCAGGAGAACGGCGAGTTCACCTGCTCGATGTCGAACTGGGATCTGCGCGAGCACATGAACCTGTCCTCAGCCGCCGTACCCGCCGACGTCGACGAGTTCCCGCTATCGGGCCTCACCGGCGTGCGCGGCAAGCTCGTCAAGGCGCCCTACGTCAAGGAGGCCGCCGCCGTCTTCGAGTGCAAGCTGCATCAGGTGATCGATCTGCCCGCGATCGCGCCGCAGCGGGGTGGCTTCATGATGGCGGTCGGCTACGTCGTCGGCATCCACATCGACGACCGCTATATCAAGGACGGCATCGTCAACACCGCCGAAATGCGCCCGCTCGGCCGCATGGGCTACATGGAATACGCAGTCGTCACACCCGAGACGACCTTCAGCATGAACCGCCCCGAGGTGGACAGCGAAGGCAAGCTCACCGGCCGCCTGCCAGATTTCGACGGGAAGTATAGGTAGAGTTGGAGGGGCGGTGCCGCCTTCTTCCCCCTCTCCCCATTGTCTTCAATGGGGAGAGGGCCACGCCAGAGGCGTGCTTTCAGCACGACGTGAGGGGCGGCGACACACGCAAACGTCGGAGTATGCTGCCGCCCCTCATCCCGACCTTCTCCCCGTGAAGGACAGGGAGAAGGAGAGTGGCAATCCTATCCCCTTCACTTCCCCTGCCAATTCGGCTTGCGCTTGGCGAGGAAGGCTTCCATGCCTTCCTTGAAGTCGGCGCTCGAGTAGACCATCCCGACCAGATCGTCGTCGTCGACAGCGCCCTGGCGCTGGCGCAACCGGCGCAGCAATTCCTTCGTCACCCGCATCGTCAGCGGCGCGTGGCCCGCGATCTGCCGCGCCAGTGCATCGGCGCGCGCCTCGACCGCCGCATGATCCTCGACGATCTCGTTGACGAGACCGATACGCAGCGCCTCGTCCGCCTCGATCAGCCGCGAGGTGTAGATCATGTCGATGACGGTCGCCTCGCCCATCAGCGCCACCAACCGCTCCAGCGATGCCGCCGACAGACAGTTGCCGAGCGTGCGCGCGATCGGAAATCCATACTTCAGCGACTTGCTCGCGATCCGCATGTCGCACACCGCCGCGATCGCCGCACCACCGCCCGTGCACGCGCCGGTGATCGCCGCGATGGTCGGCACCGGGCAGCGCTCGAGTGCCGTGAACACCTTGTCGGCGTTCTTCTCGTAGGCGATGCCCTGCTCCGGCGTCTCGAACGAGCGGAAGAGCGAGATATCGGTCCCCGCCGCGAACGCCTTGCCGCCCGCGCCGCGAAACACGATCGCCTTGACCGATCCATCCGCCGGCACGGTCGCGCAGATCTCCACGATCCGGTCATACATCGTAAATGTCAGCGCGTTGTACTTCTCCGGACGGTTCAGCGTCACCGTCAGCACGCCACCATCAAGGCTCGTCAGAATTTCGTCGGACACTCGCTCACTTCCCTGCTTCTCTCACCGGCGCACGCACATCACGCGACCTGCGCGACGTCCTGCACCACCGCCACAATATCACCAACGACCGACGTCACCAGCCGCTCGTCCTCGCCTTCGGCCATGACGCGGATCACCGGCTCCGTTCCAGAGGGCCGGATCAGCAGCCGGCCGGTGCTGCCAAGCCGCAGCCGCCCGGCCTCGATCGCAGCCATCACACGCTGATCCTGCAGCGGCGAGCCGTTCGCAAACCGCACGTTCCGCAACAGCTGCGGCAGCTTCTCGAAACGGTTGCACACCTCGCTCACCGGCCGCCCCGTGGTCACCACCGTCGCCAGCACCTGCAGCGCCGCAACGAGCCCGTCTCCCGTCGTCGCGAAATCGGACAGCACGATATGCCCCGACTGCTCGCCGCCGACGTTGTAGCCGTGCTTGCGCATATGCTCGACGACGTGGCGATCACCGACCGCCGTGCGCACGAGGCCGAGCCCGAGTGTCCCGAGATAACGCTCGAGCCCCAGGTTCGACATCACCGTCGCAACCACACCGTCACCCAACAGACGGCCGCGCCGGCGCCAGCTCTCCGCAATCACCGCGAGCAGCTGATCACCATCGACCAGACTGCCCTTCTCATCGACGATCACAACGCGGTCCGCATCACCGTCGAGTGCAATACCAATGTCGGCGCGCAACTCGCGCACCTTGTCCTGCAACATCTCCGGCGCCGTCGAGCCGCACTTCTCGTTGATGTTGAGGCCGTTCGGGTCGACACCGATGCGGATCACTTCCGCACCGAGTTCCCACAGCGCCTGCGGCGCCACCTTGTAGCCAGCGCCGTTTGCGCAATCGATGACGATGCGCATCCCGTCGAGCCGCAGGTTCTTCGGCAACGTCCGCTTGGCGAATTCGATGTAGCGCTCCTGCGCGCTCTCGATACGGGTCGCGCGGCCGATCCGCGGCGACGGCACCAGCAGCTCCGACGACGGCGTGTCGATCAACGCCTCGATATCGAGCTCGATTTCGTCGGACAGCTTGAATCCGTTCGAGTCGAACAATTTGATACCGTTGTCGGCGAACGGGTTGTGCGACGCGGAGATCATCACGCCGATGTCCGCGCGCAGCGACCGCGTCAGCATCGCGACCGCCGGCGTCGGCATCGGGCCGAGCTGGAACACATCGACGCCAACCGCCGTGAAGCCGGACATCAGCGCATTCTCGATCATGTAGCCCGAGAGCCGCGTATCCTTGCCGATCACCGCCCGGTGGCGGTGCGTGCCATGCCGCGACAACATCTTGCCGGCCGCCATGCCCACCTTGAGCGCGATCTCGGCGGTCATCGGCGGCGTGTTCGCAAGCCCCCGGATTCCGTCGGTGCCAAAATATTTGCGCACCATTTCCTCACCTCTCCCTGCCCGCCGGACGTCGGCGCACGTGCGCCACGCCCGAGGATTCAGCCCTGCCGCGACTGCCGTACAGCCACTCGGCGGCAAGACGGAGACTTACCCAAGAATTTTCTTCTACTCCACCACCATGCTCATCTGAAACGGGTTTACCCGCACCTCATTCGTTCTCGCCC
>CAZKZT010000154.1:4582-8605 GCA_964557265.1 uncultured Hyphomicrobium sp. | reverse complement strand
TACAGTGCTGTTGAGCGCGACGTTGCTGGCCGTTGCTGTGCTCGCTGAGCGGAATGCGATCGGTGCGCCGGTTGCCACGCTGGCGGTGCTCGTCGTGCTTGGCGCGACGGAGCCGTTCGCGGGCCTGCGGCGAGGTGTCCTTGAACTCGGGCGGACTATTCTGGCGGCGCGTCGTATCGGCCCGCGTCTCACGTCTGCACCGGATGCACAACAGGCAAGCGCACCGCGTCCCGGCATTGCAGCGCAACTCTCGGAAGTCAGCGTGCAGTATCCCGGCGCGCATCGACAGGCACTCGAGAACGTCAGCCTGACGATAGGCATGGGCGAGCGGATTGCGTTGATTGGGCCGAGTGGCGCTGGAAAATCGACGCTGATGGCTGTCCTCGCCGGTGAACTCGTGCCCGACGCCGGCTCGATCGTGCGCTCAGAATCCACGCTCTTTACGCAACGGACAGAACTCTTTCAGGATTCGTTGCGCGACAATGTTCGCCTTGCCTGCCCGGAGGCAAGCGATGCACAAGTGCTCGAGGCGCTCGAGACAGCAGGGCTTGGCGCATACATTGCCGCACTTCCTGATGGTCTCGACACGCGGCTCGGCGAAGGCGGGCTTGGCCTTTCCGGCGGAGAGGCGCGGCGTCTTGCGCTCGCACGGCTTCTCCTGAGGGAAACGCCGCTATGGCTTCTCGACGAACCGACCGAAGGGCTGGACGGCGCAACGGCACGGGATGTCCTAAGGCGTCTTGCAGCGCCCGCTCAGAGGCGGGCGATTGTCATGGCAACTCATGTCCGCCGGGAAGCCGAAACGGCGGACCGGCTGGTTGTCATGCGTGAGGGGCGCATCGTCGCATTGCTAACGCGCGGCGGAGCCGCGTTCGATGAAACACTTGCGGTAATGCGTCCCGATTGAGCCAGTGCAAGGGCGGGGGCCCTTGCTCGGGTGTCGTGTCGGGATGCCAGAGACAGGCACGAGAGAGACAAGGAGGCCGGCAATCGCCGGGTAGAGAAATGGAACTCGACATTGTCGCGCTCTCACGACTGCAGTTCGCGCTTACCGCGATGTATCACTTCCTGTTCGTGCCGTTGACACTGGGCTTGTCGATCCTGCTCGCGATCATGGAGACGGTCTATGTCATGACGGGCCGGATCATCTGGAGACAGATGACGAAGTTCTGGGGCACGCTGTTCGGCATCAATTTCGTGCTCGGCGTCGCGACCGGCATTGTCATGGAGTTCCAGTTCGGCATGAACTGGAGCTACTACAGCCACTACGTCGGCGACATCTTCGGTGCGCCCCTGGCGATGGAAGGCTTGATGGCCTTCTTCCTCGAGGCGACCTTCGTCGGCCTCTTCTTCTTCGGCTGGGATCGGATGTCCAAGGTCGGCCATCTGATTGCGACCTGGGCCGTCGCGTTCGGATCCAATTTTTCGGCGCTGTGGATCCTGATCGCCAATGGCTGGATGCAGAACCCGGTCGGTTCTGCGTTCAATCCGCAAACCATGCGCATGGAAGTGACGGACTTCTACGCTGTCCTCTTCAATCCGGTTGCGCAGGCGAAGTTCGTTCACACGGTATCGGCGGGTTACGTGACCGCTGCGGTGTTCGTGCTCGGCGTTTCCGCGTGGTACCTGCTCAAGGGGCGCCATGTCGATCTCGCCAAGCGCTCGATGACGGTTGCCGCATCTTTCGGCCTTGCCTCGGCGCTCTCGGTTGTCGTCCTCGGCGATGAGAGCGGCTACCTCTCGACCGAGCATCAGAAGATGAAGCTCGCCGCGATCGAAGGCATGTGGAAGACGGAACCGGCGCCGGCTGCCTTCACCTTGATAGGCTTCCCCGATCAGAAGGCGCGCGAGACCCACTATGCCGTGCATATCCCCTGGGTCATGGGCCTCATCGGCACGCGCTCGCTGACCACGGTCATTCCCGGCATCGAAGAACTCGTCGGTCACGCCAAGACGCGGATCCGCGACGGTATCGCGGCCTTCGACGCTTTGCAGAAGATCCGTGCCGCAGGTGCGGCCACGGCAATTCCGCAGGAAGCCCGCGACGCTTTCGAGAAGAGCAGCGGCAACCTCGGCTACGCGCTCCTGCTCAAGCGCTACGTCGATGATCCGCGGCAGGCGACCGACGCTCAGATCGATCAGGCCGCATGGGACACCGTGCCCCATGTGCCGACGCTGTTCTGGGCATTCCGCATCATGGTCGGCCTCGGCTTGTATTTTATCCTGCTGATGGGCGTGTTCTTCGTGCTTTCGGCGCGGCGTATGCTCGACCGTTATCCGATCCTGCTGCGTGCGGCGGTCTTTTCCATCCCGCTGCCCTGGATCGCCGCTGAAATGGGTTGGCTCGTCGCGGAGTCCGGACGTCAGCCGTGGACGATCGAAGGCGTATTGCCGACCGCGGCGGCCGTGTCGAACCTCGGCGCGACGACCGTGCTGCTGACCATCATCGGATTCGTCGCGATCTACACGACGCTCTTCATTATCGAAATGGGCCTGATGCTGAAGGCGATCAAGCACGGGCCGGAGCCGGACGATGAGCCGGAAGCCGAGCTTATCCGTCCCTCAATCGTCGCCGCGGAGTAGGATCATGATCCTCCACGAACTCCTCAGTTATGAAACCCTTCGCGTCATCTGGTGGCTGCTGCTCGGCGTCCTCCTGATCGGATTTGCGGTGATGGATGGCTTCGACCTCGGTACGCAGACGCTGCTGCCGTTCGTCGCCAAGAGCGACATCGAACGGCGTGTCGTCATCAACGCCGTCGGCCCGGTCTGGGAGGGCAACCAAGTGTGGTTGATCCTCGGCGGCGGCGCGATCTTCGCCGCGTGGCCCCCGCTCTATGCGGTCTCGTTCTCCAGTTTCTACCTCGCGATGTTCGCTATCCTGGCGGCGCTGATCCTACGGCCGGTCGGGTTCAAGTACCGCTCGAAGCGTGAGAGCGAGACCTGGCGGCGGAACTGGGATTGGGCGTTGTTTGTCGGCGGTGCGGTGCCGACGCTGATCTTCGGAGTGGCGGTGGGCAATGTCCTGCTCGGTATCCCGTTCCGCTTCGACAATGATCTGCGCATCTTCTACGAGGGCACAACGCTTTTCGAACTGCTGAAGCCGTTCGCCTTGCTGTGCGGCCTCGTGTCCGTCGCGATGCTCGTCATGCATGGCGCGGCGTGGCTCACACTCAAGACGGAGGGCCCCGTGGCAGATCGTGCGCGCGCCTTCGGCATCGTAGCCGCGCTGGCAACCGTCGTGCTCTTCGCGCTTGGCGGCATCTATCTGTGGCTCGGCGTCGACGGATACCGGATCACGAGCACGGTCGATACAGGCGGCCCATCAAACCCGCTGCTCAAGACGGTCGTTCGGGAATCGGGCGCATGGTTTGCCAACTACAGCGCACGCCCGTGGACGATGCTGGCGCCGCTTCTGGGGCTCGCCGGTGCGCTTGGTGCCGCTGCTCTTTTCCAAGCGAGGCGCGATAAGACCGCGATCCTTTCGTCGTCTGTTTCGATAATCGGCATCATTGCGACGGTGGGGTTGGCGGTGTTTCCGTTCCTGCTGCCGTCGTCGCTGGATCCAAAGTCGAGCCTGACGGTGTGGGACGCCTCATCCAGCCATCTGACGCTCTTCATCATGCTGGTCAGCACGCTCATCTTCATGCCGATCATCGTGCTCTATACGGCGTGGGTCTATCGCGTGTTGTGGGGCAAGGTGGACGAGAAAGCGATCCGCGAGGATCGCGGCCACGCCTATTGACCGCGGACGAGAGGAGACGAATGCATGTGGTATTTCGCTTGGTTGCTCGGTCTGCCGCTCGCGGCGGCGTTCGCGATCCTCAATGCGATGTGGTACGAGCTGATGGAGGATGCGGCGCTCGCCCGCGCTAATGAGCATTCGAAAAACGCAAAGAAGAACTGAGAGACGGGGGGAGATGCGGAGCAGCCGGATGCCGCCAAGATCACGCGGTCGTTGACGCCGGACGATTTCAATACGGCGCTGCAGGGCGGTTACAAGCAGGCGCTCGCCGACAAGTC
>CAZKZT010000154.1:0-4482 GCA_964557265.1 uncultured Hyphomicrobium sp. | reverse complement strand
CCATCGACAAAGCTGATCGGCCGCGTCTCGAATAGGGCGTGCATGATCGGCAGGTAGGTGAAGGCGAGCTGCGCGAGGATGACGGCACCCACCGCGAGCAGGACAGGCGGCGTCCCGAGTGCGCCACGCCACGTGAACGACGTCGCGTACAGATAGCGCACATTGAAGAGATAGAAGATCTCGAGCACGACGATCGTGTTGACGACCATGGTGCGGGCGGCCTCCACACCGAGGCCGCGGCCGAGAGCGTAGAAGAAGACGGCGAGCGCGCCCGCCACGAAGATCAGTGAGACGAAGAATACCCGCCAGACGAGGAACGGTGAGAGCAGTCCTGCGCTCGCTGGCCGTGGCGGGCGGCGCATCACGTTCGGCTCCGGCGGCTCGAACGCGAGGACGAGCCCGAGCGTGATGGTCAAGACCATGTTGATCCAGAGGATCTGGGCGGGTGTCATCGGCATCGTGAAGCCGGCGAGGATCGCGATGATGACGGTCAGCGCTTCACCGCCGTTGGTCGGCAGCGTCCACGCCGTCACTTTCTGGATATTGTCGTACACCGTCCGCCCCTCGTGCACCGCCGACACGATCGAGGCGAAATTGTCATCGAGGAGCACCATCTGCGAGGCTTCTTTGGCCGCCTCGGTGCCCTTGTGGCCCATGGCGATGCCGACATCGGCCTGCTTGAGGGACGGCGCATCGTTGACGCCGTCGCCGGTCATCGCAACGACACAGCCCTTCGCCTGCAGCGCCTGCACGATGCGCAGCTTGTGCTCAGGACTGGTCCGCGCGAACACGGCCGTCGCATCGACCGCCTGCTGGAGTTCCGCGTCCGACAGCTTGTCGACATCGGCGCCCGTGAGGACGCCCGGCGTCTCGCCGAGCCCCAGTTGTCGCGCAATGGCTTCGGCGGTCGCGGCATGATCGCCCGTGATCATCTTGACGGCGATGCCGGCTGTCTGGCACTCCGCGATGGCTGCCATAGCCTCGTCGCGCGGCGGATCGATGAAACCGACAATGCCGAGGAAAACGAGCCCGTGCTCGACGTCGCTCATCGAAAGCCGTGTCGCATCGTCCGGCGCGGGCTTCATCGCAAAGCCGAGCACGCGCTCTCCTTGAGCGGCTGTGGCAGCGATCTGTGATGTCCAGTAGTCGTGATCGAGCGGCGTTTCGTCGTGCCCGTTGGCCTGCAAGGCGCACATGCCGAGCACGCGCTCCGGTGCGCCTTTGACGAGAACGACCTTCTCGCCATACGGCACGCTGTTGAGCGTCGCCATGTAGCGGTGCTGTGCATCGAACGGGACCTCGTCCAGCCGCGACCACTCAGTGCGGATGTTGTCGGCCTCGAAGCCGGCCTTGGCAGCAAGCGTGACGAGCGCGCCCTCCATCGGGTCGCCATGGACCGTCCACGCCTCGCCGTTCTGGCTGAGATGGGCGTCGTTGCACAAGAGCCCGGTGCGTACGAGCGTCAGTGCCGTGGTACGGCTCACCTCGTTGCGCGCATCGCCGGGAAATGTCAGCTTACCGCTCGGCGCGTAGCCGGCACCGCTCGCGATAACGACGCCGTGCGAGGTGACGAGCCGTTTCGCCGTCATCTCGTTGCGCGTGAGCGTGCCGGTCTTGTCCGAGCAGATGACCGATGTCGCACCCAGCGTCTCGACCGCGGGGAGGCGGCGGATCACGGCATTGCGGGCGGCCATGCGCTGCACGCCAATCGCGAGCGTGATCGTGATGACGGCCGGCAGCCCCTCCGGGACGACGCCGACCGCAAGCGCGACGACCGCGATAAGGGCATCCGGCCACGCGAAATCGCGCACCAGGACGGCGAAGGCGAATAGCAGGGCAGCACAGGTGAGGGCCACCCACGTGAACCGCTGGCCGAAACGGTTGATCTGGCGGAGCAGCGGTGTGGTGAGCTCGTGGACGTCGCCGAGCAGGACGCTGATGCGTCCGATCTCGGTGCCGCGGCCGGTCGCGACCACGACGCCGGTGCCCTGGCCGGCTGCGATCATCGTACCCGAGTAGGCCATGCAGCTGCGGTCGCCGAGAACGGCATCGGCGGCAACTGCCGTCTCGTCCTTCCCGGAAGCGACAGATTCACCGGTCAGAACCGCCTCGTCGATCAGCAGTCCGCGCGCGCGGATGAGGCGCAGGTCGGCCGGTACGCGGTCGCCGGCTTCGATCAGCACGATATCGCCGGGGACGATCTCGGCAACGGCCACACTCTCGCGGTGCCCGTCGCGGAGCACGCTGCCGCGTGGCGAGATCATGCTGCGGATGGCAGCCAGCGCGTTCTCTGCCTTGCCTTCCTGGACGAAGCCGACGACGGCATTGGTGACCACGACGGCAATGATCACCCCGGCGTCGACGAGATGGCCGAGAAGCCAGGCTGCCAATGCGCCCGCGAGAAGGAAGTAGATCAGGGCGTTGTTGAACTGGGAGAGAAAGCGCAGGAACGCGCTGCGCGCCGGCGGCGCCGGAAGCTCGTTCCGGCCGTGCTGGCGCAGGCGTTCGGCTGCTTCCTCGGACGTCAGGCCCGATAGGCGGCTTCCGATGTGATCCAGCACATCCCGCGCTTCGCGCGCGTAGTCGGGCTGCAACGAATCCGATGCGCCGCCAGGGCTTGCATTGTCGTCCATCCGTCCGACGGTCTCCTCCTCGTTCGACACGAAAACATGCCGGCTGCATCAGCCATGGCAAGACATTCTTCCCGGGCGGCGCCCGCGGGCTTTGACCGCCATCAACACGAGAAGAAGAATGGTGCGAACACGCGCGGATTGATGAGGCCGCACCTCAGCGTGCGTTTCCCGGGGGAAACGGCTGCGCCGCATCTGCGCAGGTTCAAGATTGCGTGATGCTCACGGCGGCTGAGACGGTGCAGGCGCGCGGTGCGACGCACTTCGTTGTCATCAGCACCGCTGACGCTTCAAAGCACGCCACGCATAGAGGTCTTGTGGAGATTTAGACCCAACCCGGAAGGTTGTTTAGATCGCCGACCTTCAGATGATCTTCGACAACTGCGGAGCCTGCGATTTCCGTAACGAGCACTCGGAGCGCCGTGTGCTGCTCCACAGTAGCGACGGTGCCCCAAATGTCGACTGTTCCATCCTTGACCGTGATGTTGACAAAGCCACTGTCCAGCCAGGGTTGCTGACGAATCTGGTCCAGGAGCGCGCGTTGCAGCTCGGCGTCGTCCGATCTCGTGACAGTTTCACTCAGGCTCATTTGACTGAGGACGCGCACAAGATCACCCCGCGAGATAATGCCGATCAGCATCCCGTCTCGTGTCACCGGGACTCGCTTGAACCCGTTCCTCTCGAGGACATCAGCAACTTCACTGAGGCTGGCGTCTTCAACGACGGACACGATATGCCGCGACATGACTTCGCGTGCCTTGCGCCCGTGGTCCTTCGCGTACTGACGTGCAAGTTCATCCGGTCTCGCGAAGAAGCTTGAGAACCACGATGGCCGTCGTTCGGCGCCCGTCTCAACGCGGTGCAACAGATCGCTGGCCGTCAGGATGCCGACGACCCGTCCGTCTTCCGTGACGACTGGCAGGCCGCTCACCCGGTTGTCTGTCATCAGTCTGGCCGCCTCGCGAACGCTGGTGTCGGGCTGCACCGTCACAACGTCCCTGATCATGATGTCTTTGGCTTGCATGGGCTTGCCTCCGATTGCCGCTGATAACCCCACTGGAGCGCATCGGGCCTATTCGGATATTGATGCCGGTCAATGAATGCGCGGTGGAGTGGTGCTGGTGAGAGGCTGAATGTTCTGTGCCCCTCGCCGAGCCCGTGAGACCTAGCGTTCGATATATGGGCATCGCGCCCCTCAGCTACCAGAGACCCTCGGTCGCGAGTTAGGGAGATCTATCGCCGGGTGCGGTCGATCGCCGGGACGAAGGAAGGCGATCATCCGCAGCTTCCGTCACGTGTCTGCGAAGTGGCGCCACAGCGTCGCGATGGACTTCCCGAGGACAGCTACCCCGGCGCAAGCCATGACGAACACGGAGCCGAGTGTCGCTAGGAGACCGAGGCCCACCGGATTGGACGTAGGATCGAGCGTGCCGACCACGAAGAGCGGCAACCAGCAGAGCACGAGGGCGGCAGCAGTGATCTGGAGTATCCTCAGCACGGCATGGCTCTCCCTCGATCGGGTGCAAATAAAGGCCACGATGGAGGAGCAGCGTGAAGGACCGGTTGGCGTGTCCTCGGGATCGTCCGGGATGGTGAACGAAGGGTAAGCGGCGGCTCATGGCGAGATAGAGGCACAGACAGGCCTCTGGTTGCGGCAGCCCCGCCGGGGTGCCCCTCCGGTAGAGGCGAACGCAGGGCATGGTGGCTAGTGGACGGGCGAGCAACGGCCTGGGGCTCCTACTTGCCGGTACGTGCCCGATAAACAGCTGCCCTGTCGATGCCGAGCTGTTTGGCGATCTCGTTGGCGTCTATATCTGAGTGAGACAGAGGTTTGTCGGCGTGACGAGTGAGG
>CAZKZT010000153.1:0-8761 GCA_964557265.1 uncultured Hyphomicrobium sp. | reverse complement strand
CGGCGGCGACGTTGCGCACCACCACCTCGAGCGGGATGATCTCGACCTCGCGGATCAACTGCTCGCGCATGTTGAGCCGCTTGATGAAGTGCGTCGGCACGCCGATGTCGCCGAGCCGCTGGAAGATGAACTCGGAGATGCGGTTGTTGAGGACGCCCTTACCGTCGATCAGGGCGTGCTTCTTGTTGTTGAAGGCCGTGGCGTCATCCTTGAAATGCTGGATGAGCGTGCCAGGCTCGGGGCCTTCGTACAGCACCTTCGCCTTGCCCTCGTAGATGCGGCGCCGCCTGTTCATTGTCGTTGGTCCTTTATGGTGTCCTTGCTTTGGTGCGGACAATAGGGTCGCGGGCGCGTCGGGAGGCAGCGGTCCGGAACTGCTCCGCGCACCGCCCCATTCAGCACGCGACACCGCCCAATGCTCATGTCTGTCCTTGCCCGCGAGACTATCCGAACCCGGACCGGGAAACAACGAAGACCCCTGATCCGCCATAGTGCACACCGTTCATCAATGGGAGATGGTTGATTTGCCACGAGCGTTCACGATATGCCTGGGGCAGACATAAGGCGCGGGTACAAGGTTCCGTACCAATTGTGCCGCGCAGACCACACTGGTCCAACCGGAGAGCCACATGACCACGTTCGACGAACGGAAGAATGCTTTCGAGAGCAAATTCGCGTTGGACCAGGATCTGAAGTTCAAGGCCGAGTCCCGGCGCAATAAAATGATTGCCGAGTGGGCTGCCGAGAAACTTGGTCTCACGGGAACAGCCACCGAGGACTATGTCAAAGCTGTCCGCAAGGCGGATCTGGCCGAAAAAGGCGACGATGACGTCTTCCGCAAGATCCGCGGAGACCTCGACGCCAAAAGCATTTCGGTCACCGATACTGAGATCCGCGACGCGATGCTGCGTTTCCTCGAGGCCGCCGTGACACAGATCCAGGGCGAATCGAAGTAACCCGTTCGCCGATCGGTTGCATATGAGCGCGCGCTGGCGACGGCGCGCGCTTCGCTTTATTCGGCGGCGACCAGCGGCTGCGGCGGGACGATCGCGAGCTGGCGGCGCGCCAATTCCCTGAGCGAATCGATCGGCTCCAATCGGCCTGCGACTTCGTGGTGCCAGTACGTCCAGCCATTGCAGGCGGCCTTGCCCTGCACCGCCGCGCCGAGGCGATGGATCGAGCCCTGCGTACGATCGCCGCTCTCGAGCGCCAGCGTCCCGTCGGCGCGCACGGCTGCGCGATTGCGGCCGCGCTCGTCGGTCAGCCGCGCACCCGGCCGCAGCAGGCCGAGCTCGATGATCGCGTTGAAGGGAATGCGCGGCTCGGCACGTTTCGAACGCATGGTTTCGAGATCCGCCGGCTTGAGCGGCACCACCTTCGCGATGCGCTCCTTCGCGGCGGCGGCGTAATCGGTATCGCGCTCGATCCCGATGAAACGGCGGCCGAGCGACTTCGCGACGGCACCCGTCGTGCCGGTGCCGAAGAACGGATCGAGGACCACATCACCCGGCCTGGTCGACGCCAGCAGCACGCGCTGCAACAGCGCCTCCGGCTTCTGCGTCGGATGCGCCTTGCGGCCACCGTCGTCCTTCAGCCGCTCCGGACCTGAGCAGATCGGGAACAGCCAGTCGGAGCGCATCTGCAGGTCGTCGTTGCCCGCCTTCATGGCCTCGTAGTTGAAGGTCACGCGCGCCTTGCGGTCACGGCCGGCCCAGATCAGCGTCTCGTGGGCGTTGGTGAAGCGCTTGCCGCGGAAGTTCGGCATCGGGTTCGTCTTGCGCCAGATCACGTCGTTCTGGATCCAGAAGCCAAGATCCTGCAGCGCCACGCCGAGGCGGAACACGTTGTGATAGGAGCCGATCACCCAGATCGCGCCATCAGGCTTCAGGATGCGGCGGCATTCGGTCAGCCATGCGCGGGTGAAGCGGTCGTAGGCCGCGAAATCGTCGAACTTGTCCCAAGCGTCATCGACGCCGTCGACGATCGTGTTGTTGGGGCGAAGCAGCTCGCGGTCGAGCTGGAGATAATAGGGGGGATCGGCAAAGACGAGATCGACGCTCGCGTCTGGCAGCTTGGCCAGCTCCTTGAGGCAATCGCCAATCAGGATCGAATCCACCTTCGAACCGCCACGCACGCGACGAACGCTCATAGACGCCACTCTCAACTGACAAACCGGCACTGACACCGCGAGCAGGTTGGCTCACGACCCCGCGGACAGGCAAGCGCCATCCACCGGGAGAGCCTGCCCGGTCAAGGTAAACACACCCTTAACCGGCGCCCCATCGCTCATCGGAACGCGCACATATCAGCAAACGATTGGGTCGAACAAATGGCGAACTTTATTTGTTTTGCCGCCGCCTGCGGGAAAGAGGCGCTGCCGCTTGCGGATGTAGTGCTATGGCGGCGACGGCCGCCTCGGCAAGGCAAAATCTGTGGTCGCGGCCGCACCCAATGGTGATGAACGGCAGCTGCACTGCCAAATGAAGCGCCCGAGCACCATCAAAGGTGCTTGAGGTAAACGGCGTAGGGGACACCTCGGATCGATGGTGCGTCACAGACCTTTTCGAACCCGAGCCGGATGTACATCGGGAGCGCCACGGTCATGATGGGGCTCGTATGAAGCGCGATGACAGGACTGGTGTCGCGGCGCGCGCGGTCAATGCACGCATCGGTGAGCGCACGTCCCGCTCCCAGACCCTGCGCCACCGGATCGACGACCAGCATTCGAATGATCGGCCATGCAGGATCGAAGTATGCGGCCTTCGGGCGGTGCGGCGGGATATATGCGACAGCACCGACAATCCGATCATCGTACTGGGCGACGATGATCTCACCCAGCTCAGCGAGCGCAGCCATGTTGCCGATGCCCGCCGCCATCGCCGACCAATCATCATAGGCCGACTTGAACTGGGCAAACGCCGAAAGCGCCACCTCGTTCACCCGCTCAGCATCGCCCTCGCGAAAGTCACGCACGAGCACATGTTGCGCCAGAACTGCCATCCTTAGAACAACTTCAATCCCGGCGGGATCGGCAGGCCGCCGGTGACTTCCTGCATCTTCTTCTGCATCTCGCCTTCGACCTTGCCCTTGGCATCCTGGAACGCCGCCAGCACTAGGTCTTCGACCATCTCCGCGTCGTCCGGCTTCAGCAGGCTCGGATCGATTTTCACGGCGCGCATCTCGCCCTTGCCGTTGAGCGTGATCGCGACCATTCCGGCACCCGACTGCCCGGTCACTTCGAGAGCCGAGAGCTCCTCCTGCATGCGCTGCATCCGGCCCTGAAGCTCCTGGACCTGCTTCATCATGTCGAACGGGTTCTTCATCGCACTTCCTCTCGAACGGGTGTGGAACGGTATATAGGGACGCGAGCGCGGTCAGCCTACCGCGCTGTCGTCCGTGTCTTTGGCGTCGTCATCAGCGGCGTCGGAAGGCCGCGAGACCGGCTTGACGCTCGCGATCTTCGCATCGGGGAACTGCTCGAAAACCGCGCGCACCGACGGATGCTGCTTGAGTGCCTCGATCTCGGCCGCCTCCCGCTGCCGCTGCTGCTCACCGAGCGGCAGATCGCCCGGCCGGCGGCTCACTGCGATCGTCCAGCGCCGTGCCGTCCAGCGGTTCAGCTTCTCGCGCAGCTCGTTGGCGATTTCAGGCGGCGCATGTTCGAGCAGATGCAGTTCGATCGCGGTGGGCGGCTCGAATTTGACGAGGCTGACATTCTCCTCGAGATGCACCTTCAAACGCGCATCGCGCTTGCGGCCGACCAGCGCCACCACATCGAGGAACGAGGTGATGACGATGTCCTCGGGCCGCTCGACCACCGAAGGGCCGATGTCCGCTTCAGTGCCATCATCGTCGTCTTCGGGTGGCTCACCGGCGGGCGCCCCGAACGCCGCATCGAAACTCTCACCGACCGGTGGCGCAAATCGGCCGTCGTCTTCGTCGCTGTCGTCGCCGCCGTCATCCGGGCGAACCGCCGCTGTTACCTGCTCGCGGCCACGCGCTTCGACATTGCCGGGCGCACGCGTCTCCGTGCTCGGCTTGGGCCCCGTCCGCAGCGCCATCGGCGCACCGCCGAGCGCGCGGATGATCTCATCAGGCGATGGCAAATCCGCCGTATGCGCGATCCGCACGACGACCATCTCGGCGGCGGCGCGCACGTTCGGCGCCTTGCCGGCCTCCTCGATCCCCTTGAGCAGCATCTGCCACACGCGTGCCAGCAGCGGAATCGTCAACCGCTCGGCCAATTCCTTCGCGCGGCGCAATTCCTCGCCCGACAGGACCTCGCTATCGGCCGCCGCGCCCGCAACCTTGATCCGCGTCGCCGCGTGGATCGCCTCCGCGAGATCGCCCAGCACCTCCAATGGATCGGCGCCGTCGCGATAGAGTCCGTCGAGCGCGCCCAGCGCCTCGGCCGTGCGCCCGCCGAGCATGTGCTCGATGAGATCGAAGATGCGGCCGCGATCGGCGAGCCCGAGCATCGCGCGCACGGCGACACCCGTCACCGCGCCCTGCCCCATGGCGATCGCCTGATCGAGAATCGACAAGCCGTCACGCACCGATCCTTCGGCGGCGCGCGCGATCAGCAGCGTCGCATCGTCCTCGACCGTCGCGCCCTCCTTGCCCGCGATCTTGCGAAAGTGCTCGGCCAGCACCGGCACTTCGACGCGGCGCAGATCAAACCGCTGGCAGCGCGACAACACCGTCACCGGCACCTTGCGCACTTCGGTCGTCGCGAAAATGAACTTCACATGCGGCGGTGGCTCCTCCAGCGTCTTCAGAAGCGCGTTGAACGCGCCCTTCGACAGCATGTGAACCTCGTCGATGATGAACACCTTGTAGCGTGCCGACATCGGCCGGTAGCGCGCGCTCTCTATGATCTCGCGGACGTTGTCGACGCCGGTGTTCGACGCCGCGTCGATCTCGACCACGTCGGGATGGCGGCTCTGGATGATCGCTTCGCAATGCGCGCCGTAGCCATCCATCTCGACGGTCGGGCGGTCGGGCAGGCCCGGCTTCACGTAGTTGAGCGCCCGGGCAAGAATGCGCGCCGTCGTCGTCTTGCCGACCCCGCGGACGCCGGTCAGCATGTACCCTTGTGCGATGCGGTCCGCCGCAAAGGCATTGCGCAGCGTCGTGACCATGGCCTCCTGGCCGATCAGCGCGTCGAAATTTTCAGGCCGGTACTTGCGGGCGAGGACGACGTAGCCGCTGTCCGCAACCTTGCCGGGCGGCGGTGCATCGTCGCCGAACAGCGACGGGCCGTCATCGATCTCGTGGGCGTCGGGCGCATCGCGGTCGTCGTCGGGGGCGGATGTCCCCTCGTCATCGTCGCCGGGGCTTTTCCTGCGCGCCATGCCTGCTCGCCATCCTTGTCATCGAACGCCGACCAACACGCGCGAAGATGGCAGAAGCGTGTGGCAGCAGAAGTGAATAGGAGACCGGCAGACGACCCGAAACCTGATCGTTAGGGCTGCTTCCTTCCGGACCTGACCCGGTTGGCGAGGGTCCCGCCCGCCGCCAGCCTCCCGCGCGCCTTATCACACGATCGCCGATACCCTGCAACCTCCCCCTGCACCCGCCAGAGGTCGCGGTTGAACGCTGAATTGTCCGGCTTGACGCGGCACCCGTGTCCGCTATGCCGACGTTGGGGCGCACGAAGGGGCAGCGAGCAGCATGGACGGCACTGAGATCGCGTTGCGCGTCATCGGCGCGTTTTACACCTTCGCCGGGCTCGTCACGGCGCGGGCTGCGCTGACGTCGAACCTGGTCGACAAGGCGATCAGCGCCATCGCGATGAAGAAACCGGACCGGATCGACACCCATCGCACGATCTGGCTTCTCAGTCTGTCGATCCTGATGTTCGCCAGCGGTGTCGCGCTGATGTTGCTGCTTCAGCCTGCGGCGTCGCTGTTCGCAGCGGGCGCACTGGTCCAGGTCCTCTATTTCGTCGCGCTTGGTCCCTACTATTTCGACGCCGCCGATCCGCCCGAACCCGCCGCCCGCCGGCGCACCATCAATGCCTTCGTCATCTACTGCGCGGCGACGGCGTTCGTCGTGTGGGCCGGATACACCGGACGCCTCCTTCCGATCGCAGACGCGTCCGGATGGCTGCTCGGCGCAGGGCTGGCCGCGATCGTGCTGCACATCGGGTACATTGCGCGGCATATGCTGTGGACACCGAAGCGACCCTCCCCTTTTGGTGGCTTCGATGACGCTACGGATTTCAGCGACGATCCATCTGGCGAGACCGATTACATCGACGTACCGGCGACCTCGAAACGTATCAAGGTTATGGCCGACTACGGGATGTATCCACTATGGGCAATGGACCAGGGATCACTCGGCAATTTCGCGCCTCAGGATCTCGGCGTGTCGGATGAGCTGAGCGCCGATCTGTGGACCTGGGCCAACCAGTTCGACATGTCGCTCGATCCCGACGATCCCGCAACGAGCCGCTGGTCCGCGGAGCGTCAGCGCGAACACGTCGAGCAAGGCGTTGCCCTCGCGCGCCGCATCAAGCGAGAGTACCCCGACCGCAACGTATTCGTGCACGACGCGCGTGGTGAGCTAGTGGAGATCGAAGCAATAGACGGCGAGACGTGAGCGATCGCGAGGCAAGAAAGCCAACAGGCGAGGCGGCAGCCGCGGCGCCAATAGCCGCAGGCGCTGGCGCCCGCGGCAAGCTAGAAAGCGTATTCGGAGAATACGCGTGAGATATCGCCCTTCCACGGGCCTTCGTAGGCTTCGAGAAGCTGCTCGGCGATGGTGCGGCCCGAGGCGACGATCTCCTCGATCGGCGCCAGATACTCGCGTTCGTCGAGACCCAGCGCGTTCTTGCGCGCGCGCGCCATCAAGCCGCCGCGCGAGATCGCCATCGCCTCGCGCGCGATGTCGAGCGCCTTGCCGTTGCGGAACGGCGTCTTCAATGCGAGACGCGGCACGCCATCGCGCAACGCCTGACGCTCCTCCGCCGTCCAGTCCTTGACGAGATCCCAGGCGGCGTTGAGTGCCGTCTCGTCATACAAGAGGCCGACCCAGAACGCCGGCAGCGCGCAGATGCGGCGCCACCGCCCGCCGTCAGCGCCGCGCATCTCGAGGAAGCGCTTCATACGCACCTCAGGAAACAGCGTCGTCATATGGTCGGACCAGTCGTCGATGGTCGGCCGCTCACCCGGCAGCGCGGCGAGCTTGCCGTCCATGAAATCACGGAACGAGGCACCGGCGACATCGATATACTGGCCGTCGCGATAGACGAAGTACATCGGCACATCGAGCGCGTACTCGGCGTAACGCTCGAAGCTCATGCCCGGCTCGAACACGAACGGCAGCATCCCGGTGCGCCGCTTGTCGGTGTCGCGCCACACCTCGCTGCGCAGCGACAGGAAGCCGTTCGGCTTGCCCTCGGCAAACGGTGAGGCGGCAAAGATCGCCGCCGCGATCGGCTGCAGCGCCAGCGATACGCGCAGCTTCTTGACCATGTCGGCTTCGCTGCCGAAGTCGAGGTTCACCTGGATCGTCGCGGTGCGGTACATCATGTCGAGCCCGCCCTTGCCGACCTGCGGCATGTAGCGGGTCATCACCCCATAGCGGCGCTTCGGCATCCGCGGGATCTCTTCGCGTGCCCATGTCGGCGCGAAGCCGAGACCGAGGAACCCGACACCGAGATCCTTGCCGATCGCGCTCACCTGATCGAGATGCTCGTGCGTCTCGGCGGCGACCTCATGCAGGTTCTCGAGTGGCGCACCCGAAAGCTCGAACTGGCCGCCCGGCTCCAGCGACACCGTCGCCAGCGGCTCACCGTCCGGGCGCTTCAGCGCGATGATGTTGTCGCCTTCGTTGATCGGCTGCCAGCCATAGCGCGCGATCAGCGCTTCGAGAATCGCGCGGATACCGCGCTCGCCCTCATAGGGCACCGGGCTCAGGTCATCGGTATGAAAGACGATCTTCTCGTGCTCGGTGCCGATCCGCCACTGGTCGGCCGGCTTACAGCCGACTGCGATCCACTCGACGAGGTCGGCGCGTGAGCGCACGAGGGGTGATGGCGCTCCGTCCTGTTTGGTGGACATCGACGTTTCCTCATGATCCTTGCGCCGGCAGTGCCCGCTTGTTCCGGCGGGGCGCGGCGCGTTGGCGCTTTATCGCCGACCGGAGCACCCTGAAACAAGGCTTGAATTTTCAGGGCTTCCCTGCCTCCCGCCCGGAAAGAGAGGGCCGACCGCGCCTCGAACCACTGTTGCGGCCATAGACGTCGGCCGCAACCGGGTTGCAGCGGCGCAAAACGCTAATGGACGCCCGCAGGCGCCCATTCTCGATGCATGGCTGCTTCGCGCCCAGGGCGCGGGCGCCTCAGTACCGATAGTGGTCCGCCTTGAACGGCCCCGCCTCCTTGACGCCGATGTAGTCCGCCTGATCCTTGGAGAGCTTGGTCAGCTTGGCGCCGACCTTGGCGAGGTGGAGCGAGGCGACCTTCTCGTCGAGGTGCTTCGGCAGCACGTACACTTCCTTCTTGTACTTGCCGTCCTTGTTGTTGGCGTAGAGCTCGATCTGGGCCAGCGTCTGGTTGGTGAACGACGCCGACATCACGAACGAGGGATGGCCCATCGCATTGCCGAGGTTCACGAGGCGGCCCTGGCTCAGCAGGATGATGCGGTTGCCCTTCGGGAACTCGATTTCGTCGACCTGGTCCTTGATGTTCGTCCACTTCATGTTCTTGAGACCCGCGACCTGGATCTCGTTGTCGAAGTGGCCGATGTTGCAGACG
>CAZKZT010000152.1:0-8800 GCA_964557265.1 uncultured Hyphomicrobium sp. | reverse complement strand
TAGCCGAAGGCGTACGCGACCGGCGCCACTAAATAACTCGCCGAAGCCGTCGGCGCCCGCGGAGAAAATGAGCAATCTTGCTGCATCCGTGGCATCTTGCGGAAAACGTCTGCCGCAGGAGCCTTCATGACCACCAACCTTTCGATCAATCCGGACCGCCTGTGGCAGTCGCTGATGGACTCAGCGGAGGTTGGCCGCACGCCTGCTGGCGGCGTCCGTCGGCTCGCACTTTCCGATGAGGACAAGGCGGTGCGCGATCTCTTCGCGCGCTGGGTTCGAGACAGCGGTTACGCGCTCGCCGTCGATGGTGTTGGTAATATGTTCGCGCGCCGCGAGGGCACTGATCCGTCGCTGCCGCCGGTGCTGGTCGGCAGCCATCTCGATTCGCAGTACAAGGGCGGCCGTTTCGACGGTCCGCTCGGTGTGCTCGCCGGTCTCGAGGTGCTGCGGACGCTCGACGATCGCGGCATCAAGACCAGGCGCGCCATCGAGGTCGTCAACTGGACCAATGAAGAAGGCGCGCGCTTTCCACCGCCGATGCTGGCGTCGCTGACGTTCTCGGGTGGCCTGAGCGTTGCTGCCGCCGAGGATCACCGTGACAAGGCGGGCGTGAGGTTCGGTGACGAGCTGCGCCGCATCGGCTATCGCGGTGACGCGCCAGTCGGCGGGCGCAAGCTCGATTGTTACTTCGAGCTGCATATCGAGCAGGGGCCGAAGCTCGACGCGGCGGGTCTCCCGCTCGGCATCGTCACTGGCGGATTCGCGATGCAGGGGATGCGGATCAGCGTTCGCGGTGAGACGTCGCACGTCGGTCCGACGCCGATGACGCTGCGGCGCAATGCGCTGGTCGGTGCGTCATACATGGCGGTTGCGGTCGACGACATCGGCTGGCGGTATGCGCCGGAGGACGGCAAGACCTCGGCCGCGCGGCTCGATCTGTCGCCGAACCTGCCCGGCATCCTGTCGGACGAAGCGGAGCTGTGGATCGACTTCCGCCATCCTTCCAAGGACCGTCTCCCGGCGATGGTTGCCGATGTCGAGGCGGCGGTCGTCGAGTCCGCGCGCCGTTCGCGTACCGACATCACCATCGCCGATCGCTGGGGCTTCGGCGGCCTCGAATTCGATCCGGCCCTGATCGCGCTGATCCGCGAGACCGCGTCGCGCCTCGGCGTGCCCTCGATGGACATCCAGACCGAGGCTGGCCATGACGCCTACAACCTCACTCGTGTTTGTCCGACCGCGATGATCTTCACGCCGTGTAAGGGCGGAATCAGCCACAACGAGGCTGAAGACATCGATCTCGCGGCGACGGTGCCGGGCGTTAACGTCCTTCTGCACGCGGTGCTGTCACGCGCGACGGCCTGAACGCCCCAGCCCATTAACGCAGATCGCCGCGACTCTCTTGCTTCGGCAAGAGATTATGGCCTTTTTCCTGCCCCTGCGGCATGGAGGCGCGCGGCCTCATCTATGAGCGTTGTTCCGTCGGGAAGGGATTGCTTGAAGTGACTGAGATTGCACTTGTGACTGGCGGCAGCGGGTACGTCGCGCTCGAACTGATCGACCAGCTTCTCGCGAGTGGCAGCGCTGTCCATGCAACTGTGCGTAGCCTTCGCAACGAAGCCAAGGTGCGCCCGCTCAGGAAGCTGCAGGCGCGCTTTCCCGGAAAGTTGGAGCTTTTCGAGGCCGACCTGCTGGTGCCCGGCGCTTTCGCTGACGCCATGCAGGGGTGCACGGTCGTGTTCCATGTCGCCTCGCCGTTCCTGCTGCCGGAGAAGATCAAGGACGGCCGCCGGCAGATGCTGGAGCCCGCGCTCAACGGCACGCGCAACGTGCTCGAGGCGGTGAACAAGACGCCAAGTGTCCAGCGCGTGGTCATGACCTCGACGATCGGCGCGATCTTCGGCGACTACATCGATGTACGTCAAATGAAGAACGAGACGCTGGCCGAGGAATACTTCAACACCTCCAGCACGCTCGAAACGTATCCGTACCACTACGCCAAGGTCGAAGCGGAAAAGGAAGCGTGGCGCATCGCGAAAGCGCAGTCGCGCTGGAGCTTCGTCGTGATGAATCCGGCGCTGGTTCTCGGTCCATCGCAGACCACCGCGTCCGACTCCGGCAGCCTGTTTCTCGTCGATGAGATGATGCGCGGGCGCTTGTTCTTCGGCCTGCCGAACTGGGCCATGGCGACGGTCGATATCCGCGAGGTGGCGCAGGCGCATATCGCTGCGGCGCGTGATCCGAAGGCACAGGGACGCTACATCCTCGCCGCGCCCGAGATGATTTCGTTGATCGATATGGCGCGGGTCTTCCGCACGGTCCACAAGCGTCCCTGGCTGCTGCCGCGCGTCCAGCTCCCCAACTGGCTCGTCATGACCTTCGGGCCCATCTGGGGCCTGGGCCGCGACTACATGCGCAAGCATCTCGGCATCCGTTTCAAGCTCGACAATGCGCGGAGCATCAAGGAGCTCGGCATCACATATCGCCCGATCGAGGAAACGCTCGTCGATCACTACCGGAGCTGGGCCGCGCTGAGAGAACAACGGTAGCTCCACCGCCCGCGCTGCTGCGGTGCACAATGTTGTGCCGCGCATCTGCCCGTCAGTTTGTGCTTGGCCACTGGTCATCCAGCCGCGTTCGTTGCTACCAATAATGCGACAGCGGGCCGGGAAACCGCACAGCGAGGGGAGGGGGACACCATGGAGCAGTACGACTATATCGTCGTCGGTGCAGGTTCAGCCGGCGCGGCGCTCGCGTCGCGGCTGAGCGAAAACCCGAACAACAGTGTTCTGCTGGTCGAGGCAGGGCGCGCCAGCCACATCTACTCCTGGCTCCCCGTCAGCTTCGGTCTCCTGATCCACAACCCGGACGCCAACTGGCTCTACGAGTCGGAGCCCGAGGAATGCACGGGCAACCGCGCGATCCCGGTGCCGCGCGGCAAGCTGCTCGGCGGTTCGAGTGCGATCAACGGCCTCGTCTGGGTGCGCGGCCAGCCGCTCGACTACAACACCTGGGCGCAGATGGGTGCGCGCGGCTGGAGCTGGCAGGATGTGGCGCCGGTCTTCACGAAAATCGAGAACTATGAGGGCGGCGCCGACAACGGCCGCGGCACGGATGGTCCGCTGAAGGTGTCGGTCGTGCCGGATCAGAACCCGCTTTATGACGCCCTGTTCAAGGCGGGCGAGCAGGCGGGCTTCAAGATCAACCCCGATTACAACAGCGAAGACCAGGAGGGCATCGCCAAGACGCAGACGAGCATCCACAAGGGTGTGCGCATGAGCGTCTCGCGCTGCTACCTGAAGCCAGCGATGAAGCGGCCAAATTTGCGCGTGATCGCCGATGCGCCGACACGGCGGATCGTGCTCGAAGGCAAGCGCTGTGTCGGCATCGTCTACGAGAAGCATGGCCGTCAGATCGAGGTTCGGGCGGGCCGTGAGGTGATCCTGTCTGCGGGTGCGGTTGCGACGCCGCAACTGCTTGAACTCTCCGGCATCGGCCGTCCGGATGTCCTCAAGCAGCACGGCATCGAGGTGAAGCACGCGCTGCAGGCGGTCGGCGAGAACCTGCGCGATCACATCAACGCACGCATCATCTGGCGCGTGAAAATTCCGGAGGTTTCCTACAATACGCGCGCGCGTGGCATTGGCGCGGTGAAAGAGGCGCTGCGCTTCGCGACGACGCGCGGCGGATTCCTGAGCCTGCCGTCGGCACCGCTCCTCGCGTTCCTGAAGACGCAGAAGGAGATGGAGACACCCGACGTCCAGATGCACATCGTCCCCTATTCGGTGAAGGATCCGAAGAAGCGCATCCTGCAGGAATTCCCGTCGATGACGATCTCGGTCTATCAGCTCCGGCCCGAGAGCCTCGGCTCGATCCACATCCGCTCGGCCAATCCGGATGACCAGCCGAAGATCCTGTTCAACTTCCTGACGGATGTCCGGGACCAGCGCGCGATGGTCGACGGCTTCAATATCATCCGCAAGATCGCCGCCCAGCCGGCGCTCGAATCCTATCGCGGCGACGAGTTCTCGCCTGGCATGGGCGTGCGCACCGACGACGAGATCCTGCACTACATCCGCAACAACTCGCAGACGGCCTATCACCCGATCGGCACCTGCCGCATGGGACCGGAAGGGCCGAACACCGTCGTCGACGAGAAGCTGCGCGTGCACGGCATCTCGGGTCTCCGCATCGCCGACGCCTCGATCTTCCCGACCATGCCATCGGGCAACACCAACGCGCCCGCGATCATGGTCGGCGAGAAGGCGGCGCAGATCATCAAGTCGGCGGCTTAGGGAGCGCGCATGTCCGCAGATGCCGCGCTGATCGAGCATCTGACGGACGTATTGCGCCCGCTCGGTGGCATTGCGGCGCGTCGCATGTTCGGCGGCGCGGGGTTGTTCCGCGACGGCCTCATGTTCGGCTTGATCTTCGACGCGGTGCTGCACCTCAAGGCCGATGCGGAAACGGTCGCGGACTTCGAGGCGGAAGATCTCGGCCCGTTCACCTACGGCACCAAGAACGGCGACCGGGTGCTCACCTCCTACTGGCGTGCGCCGGAACGCCTGCTCGATGATGACGACGAGATGCGCGCGTGGTGCCGCCGCGCGACCGAGGTCGCGACGCGGGCGGCAAAGAAGAAGGCCGCGGGCAAGAAGCCCGCGGCCCAAAAATCGCTCACGAAGAAAGCCGGCAAGAAGCCCGTCACGCGTAGCTCGGCGGGGGGACGAAGCCGCCGATCTCGCGCTCCACGAAGCGGCTGAACGCGATCGCCGTCTTGTCGTGGCCATGGCGCGCGATCGCCTGATAGCCGACCGGCAATCCTGACTTGGTGATGCCGGCGGGGCCGACCGTCGACGGCAGATAGACAACGCCCGAATAACCCGCCCAGAAGAGCTGCGACGTTGTCGGCTGCGGCTTGCCGTTGATCGGGATCGTGCGCCGCCAGCGCTCGCCCTTCTGGTCGTGCGGCCACGCGGCCGACGATGCCGCCGGGCAGATGATGATGTCCCAATCCTTGAAGAAGGCGTCGAAGGCGAAGCGCAGCTTGTGGCGTTCGTTGTTGAGCGGCAGCCACGCGCGATGAGGGAGCTGTACGCCTTTGACCATCAGATCGAGGTACTCGTCGGGGTTGGCGCCGGCTTCCTTGAGCGCAGCCGTCCAGCCCGCGATGTCGCTGTCGGGTGTGCGGGCCGAGGTCGCCGAGCGCAGCAGCAGGACGTAGATCTCGTGCAGACGTTTGGTGTCGATCTGCGGCTCGATCTCCTTCACCGTCGCGCCCGCCTTGGCAAGCTTGTCGACGAGCGTCTGCAGCACGTCCGCGTACGCGCTGTCGATTTCGCAATTCGGATCGCTGAGCTTCACCGCGACGCGCAGGCCTTTGAGTGACGTGGCGGCCGCCTTCGGCAGCTCCAGCTTCCAGCAGTTTTCCTCGATCTCGTCGGCGCCGCTCATGATGTCGAGCATCACGTCGAGATCGGCGGCACCGCGCGCCAGCGGCCCGACGCAGGAGATGTCACCGGGGGCGTAGGCGTTCGGAAGCGAATGCCGGCGCAACGGAATGATGCCGTACGTCGGCTTCAAGCCGAACACGCCGCAGTAGTGGGCCGGGTTGCGGATCGAGGCGCCGATGTCGCTGCCCGCTTCGACGCCGGTGAGGCCCGCCGCCAATGCCGCAGCCGACCCGCCCGATGAACCGCCGGGCGTCCGTGTCGTGTCCCAGGGATTGTTCGTCGTCCCATAGACCGGATTGAAGCTCTGCCAGTCGGCGAGCAGCACTGGCACGTTGGACTTGCCGAACAGATTGACGCCGGCCTTCTGGAGCCGCTCCACCGCGAGCGCGCTCGTCTCGGTGACGTTGTCCTTGTATTCGGGCAGGCCCCAGGTCGTCGGCGAACCGGCGATCTGGTAGCTCTCCTTGATCGTCATCGGCACGCCGTGCAGCGGCCCTAGGCTCTCGCCGCGCGCCAGCGCCGCGTCCGCCTCGCGCGCCCGCTTGCGCCCGCCCTCGGCATCCATCCAGATGATCGCATTGAGCTTGGAATTGTGGGTCTCGATGCGCTTCAGGAAATGCTCGAAGACCTCGACCGCCGACACCTTCTTCGTCGCGATCAGCTCGGCAATCTCGGTCGCCGATTTAAAATGCAGCTTGTCCATGAGGTCTCCGGTTGGGTGAGGGATCAGGATCGTAGAGGTTTGCGGTCATGAGCGGAACGCGGCAGGACGCCGGTCGTCACGCCGCCGTCGATGACCAGCTCCGAGCCAGTCACGTACTTCGACATATCGGATGCGAGGTAAAGTACGCCGTCGGCGATGTCCTGCGCCTGGCCGACATCGCCGAGCGGGATCATCCACAGCGAGCGTTCGCGCGGATCGATCGGCTGGTTGTGTCCGGCGCCTGTCGCGCCGGTCGGCAGCTTGCCCCAGATCGGCGTGTCGATGACGCCGGGGTGGACGGAGTTGACGCGAATGCCGTCCTGCGCGACCGCGCATTCGAGCGCGACCGACTTCGCGAACAGCCGGACGCCGCCCTTGGTGGCCGAGTAGGCTGCGAGGCCAGCGGATCCGCGCAGGCCCGCAATCGACGACATCATGATGATCGAGCCGCCGTTGCCGGCTCGCCGCATGGCCGGCACGCAGTACTTCACGGATAGAAAAACGCCATCGAGATTGATCGCGTTCTGGCGCTGCCAGTCGGCGAGCGTCATGTCGAGGATCGGCACCATGATCCCGATGCCGGCGTTGGAAACGAGGATGTCGAGCCGGCCGAACTTCTTCTCGATCTCTGCCACGACCTCGGCCCAGCGGGACTCACTCGTCACGTCCTGCTGGAGGAAGATGGCGTTGCCGCCCGCCGCCGTGATCGTCTCGACGACGGTCTTGCCGCGCGCGACATCGACGTCCGTGACGGCGACGGTGGCGCCCTCGCGGGCGAGCGTCAGACTGCACGCCTCGCCGATCCCCGATGCGCCCCCCGTGACGAGGGCCACCTTGCCCGCGACCTGTCCACCCTGGCCTGCCATTCCGCTCTCCCTGTCGTTGTCCCGGCTTACGCGCGATTGTTGTCCCGTCAGGTTAGGCATTTCGTACAGGCGGCGCCACAGTCGTTGCGATAAGGAATGGCACCGATCCGCTTTTGCGGTAACGCGGCGCGGTGCAGCATCGTGCGCGCTTGCGCCCATGCCCCATCCGGTCAATTGTCCACCGCGAAACAGGAAACGATGCGGGAGAGAGACGCAATGAAGGTGCTTGCCGGGCTCAAGGTGCTCGATTTCACGACCACGATCGCCGGGCCGCATTGCGCGCGGCTTCTTGCGGATCTCGGTGCCGACGTGATCAAGATCGAGACCGCCGACGGCGACCTGATGCGCTCCCGGCCGCCGCTGCGCGATGGGGCCAGCACGGCATACGGACAGCTCAATGCGGGCAAGCGGAGCATCGTGCTCGATCTCAAGCGGCCTGAAGCCGTGAGCGCCGCACGGCGTCTGATCGACAGCGCCGATATTCTGGTCGAGAACTACCGCCCCGGCGTGACCAAGCGCCTCGGGATCGATTTCGCGAGCGTTTCCGAGACCAATCCGCGTCTCGTCTACTGCTCCATCTCGGGGTACGGGCAGACCGGGCCGTCCGCTGGCAAGCCCGCGTACGCGCCTGTGGTCCATGCGACGTCCGGCTACGAGATGGCGCATATCTCCTACCAGGGCGGCCGGACACGGCCGGACGCCTGCGGTATCTTCACCGCCGACATCCTTGCGGGAACCTATGCCTTCGGTGCCATCTCAACGGCGCTCTACCAGCGGACGAACACGGGCAAGGGCCAGCACGTCGACGTATCGATGTTCGAGGGCATGCTGTCCCTGATGACGACAGAGCTGCAGAGTACCCAGTTCAAGACGCCGCCGTTGCCGAAGCGTGCGCTCTATGGTCCGGCGGCGACCTCGGACGGATTCGTGAACATCGCCGTCGCGAGCGAAAAGACGTTCAAGGATCTGGGCAAGGCGGCGGGCGCGACGTGGGCCACTGATCCGCGCTTTGAAAAATACCTCGATCGCCGTGCCAACTGGGCGGAGTTCATGGATGAGCTCGAGAAGTGGACGGGCACGCTCACGACCGATGAACTCATGGCGATCCTGGAGCGCAATGGTGTGCCGGCGGGGCCGTACCGCACGCCGAAGGAGGCGCTCGCCGATCCCCAGCTCGAGCATCGGGGATCGCTCGAGGTGGTGCACGACAAAGGCGGGCCGTTCAAGGTGCTGAACCCGGCGTTTCGCATGTCGGCTTCGGAAACCAAAGCGGGCCCGCGCGCCGCCGCGCTCGGCGAGCATACGCGCGAGGTCCTGGCGTCGATCGGCTACAGCGAGAGCGAGATCGCCGCGATCGTCGGCGGCTGACGCGCTACTCGTACTTTCGCGGCTGCCACCACGGGAACGTCGACGGCAGATCGGCGGAAACGCGGCCGGGGAAGTGCGCGGCCCGCTTCTCCATGAACGCGGTGACGCCCTCGCGCGCATCGGGACCGGCGCCGGTCTGCACCATGAGGCGGCTGTCGATCTTGTGCGCCTCCATCGGGTGATCGGCGCCGAGCATCCGCCACTGCATCTGCCGCATCAGTGCGACGGAGACGCCGGAGGTGTTGTCGGCGATTTCGCGGGCGATGGCTTGCGCTGCCGGCAGCAGCGCGTCGGGTGCCAGCACGCGCTTCACGAGCCGCCCTTCGAGCGCTTCAGCCGCATCGAATACGCGCCCCGTCATTGTCCATTCGAGCGCCTGCGAAATGCCGACGAGGCGCGGCAGGAACCAG
>CAZKZT010000151.1:727-8823 GCA_964557265.1 uncultured Hyphomicrobium sp. | reverse complement strand
CCTCGATGCCGGCTGGCCTGAACACCGAACCGAACGACGAAGACACGTTGTTGAGATAGTGCGCCGGCTTCCAGTCGATCTCGGCCGCCTTCTTGATCGCCTGTGCGGCGAACTTCGGCGTCGTGATATTGAAGAATACGTTGGCGCCTGAGTTCTTGAGCTGGATCATCTGGCTGTCCACCGTCGGATCCGTCACCTCGTAGGTCGCGGTCTGAGTGATGACGCTCTTCTTGTCACCGAGGCCCTGAAGGAAGCCGCCCTGGTAGTCCTTCCCGTAGTCGTCGTTCTGCATCAGGATGCCGATCTTCGGATCCTTCACCGTTTCCAGGATGTGCTTGGCGTAGATCGCGCCTTCGGTCGCATAGTCCGGCTGCCAGCCCATGGTCCATGGGAACTGCTTCGGTTGCCCCCACTTCGAGGCGCCGGTCGCCACGAACAGCTGAGGCACCTTCCGCTGGTTCATGTAGCGGTGGATAGCGGTGTTGGGCGGCGTGCCGAGCGTGTTGAAGAGCAGCAGCACCTTGTCCTGCTCGACGAGCTTGCGCACCATTTCGACGGTCTTCGGCGGGCTGTAGCCGTCATCATAGGTGATGAACTCGATCTTGCGGCCGTTGATGCCGCCGTTATCGTTGACCATCTTGAACGTGGCTTCGATCGTCCGGCCAATGTTGCCGTAAGCCGATGCGTTGCCCGAATAGGGCCCGGAATGGCCGATCTTGATGACGCTATCGGTCGCGCCCTCGTCGTATTTCTTGCCTTGTGCGATGGCAGGCATGCCGATCGCCTGAGCGGCCGCGATAGCGGAGCCGCCGATCAGAACGTCTCTGCGAGTTCTCTTCGTCATATGCTTCCTCCTTTGAACGGCCGACCTTGGATCAGGCTCTGTTGAGGTGACTTGGGTCACCTATGCTTTTGGGCGGACCTTCTGCCACAGCGAGGTTAGTCCGCCGGCAATCCCCATGGGCATCGTGTACATCAGCACGATGAGGACGATGCCGTAGATCGTCCACGGTTCGAGATGGATCGGGAGATGGACCGTCGACGTGACCCATTTGGTCGCCGCATCGGCATACTTCTCGATGAACTGAACGAAGAAGCCGCCGATCACGGCACCGCCGAGCGTCGCAATCCCGCCGACCACGGCGCCGACCAGCAGCGCAATCGACAGCTCGAAGCGGAAGCTGTCCGGCGACACGAACTCGAAGATGATCGCGTGCAACGCACCTGCAAGGCCGACGTACAGCGCGCTGATCCCGAAGGTGACGGCCTTGGTATGCGCGGAGTTGATTCCCATCGTGTCGGCGGCGAGCGGCTGATCGCGAATGGCCATCATGGCGCGTCCCATCCGGCTGTCGATCAGGTTGCGCGCAAACAGGAACATCGCCACGGCGCACGCAAGCGCGACCAGATACAGCCACTGATCAGGGCTGAGTGGAATGCCGAACGGCGTGTCCGGCTTGAAGATGTTGATGCCCTGCACGCCGTGAGTCAGCGGCTCCAGATGACGATACTTCAGGAGCTGCGGCACCGCGATGGCGAGAGCGAATGTCGCCAGTGCCAGATAATGCCCCTCGAGCCGCAACGCTGGCCGGCCGAACAGATAGCCGACGATGAAGCAAACGATCATCGCCATCGGCAGCGTCGCCAGATAGTGGATCTCGTAGCGATCGATCAGGATCGCGGTGACGTAGGCGCCGACAGCAAAGAAAGCGCCGTGCCCGAGCGAGATCTGACCGTTGAAGCCGGTCAGCAGGTTCAGCCCGAGCACCGCGATCGAATAGACGATCATCAGCGAGAGCTGAAGAAAATAGAAGTCCGAGATCAGCCCGGTCTTGCCGCCGATGAGGGGAAGCAGCGCTGCAATGCCGATTGCCAACCAGATCCAGACCGGCACCCGCTTGCGCGTGTCGGTCAATGCGATGTCATCCACAGACGGCGAGAGCGCGGCGCCAGAAGTTGCGGTCGATGCCATGGCTCAGACCCTCTTCACAGTCACGCGGCCGAAGAGGCCCGATGGCTTCAGCGTCAGCACGGTGATCACGATCAACAGTGCGACTGTGAGCTTCTCACCATTGCCGATCAGGTAGAAGCCGGTCGCGCGTTCCAGCATGTTGCCGAGATAGGCGACCATGTTCTCGAGCACGCCGACGATGAAGCCGCCCGCCACCGCGCCACCTGGGCTGGAGATGCCGCCGACCAGCGCGCCCGCGAACCCGTAGAGCAGGATGCCCGCCATCATGTTCGGCTCGAGGTAGACGACCGGCGCCACCAGCACGCCCGCCACCGACCCGACCGCCGCGGCGAGCCCCCATCCGAGCGCCAGCATCCAGTCGACATTGATGCCGACGAGGCGCGCCGAGTCGGGATTGAGCGCGGCGGCCCGCATGGCCAGCCCAAGCGGCGTGAAACGGAAGAAGCTGAAAAGTGCGGCCAGCATCAGAACGGCAACGACAATCATGCCGATCTGGTGCGACCCGATGATACCCGATCCGGCGAAGCTGACGTTCGGGAACGGCGAGGGGAACGGCTTGACGGTATGCGTCCAGATCGCACCGGCCATCGAATGGAAGATGGCGAGTAGACCGATGAACACGACGACGATCGAGAGCAAAGGCGCGGAATGCAACGGTCGAAGTATGAGGCGCTCAATGAGCACGCCGAGCATGAACGAGAACAGCATCGTCGCGGGCAATGCGATCCAGAACGAATAGCCCCAGTTGAGAAGCTGCCAGCAGAAGAAGGCGGAGAACATCGCCATCTCGCCCTGGGCAAAGTTGATGTGGTTGGTCGAGACGAAGATCATGACCAGGGCCAGAGCCAGCAGCGCGTAGATCGCGCCGTTGGCCAGTCCGGAGGCCACCTGCTGTAGGAACTGCTCCATGAGTGTTCGGTGCCTCAGTAGCCAAGGTATGATTTGCGGATCTGCTCGTCGGACTTGACCTCGTTCGCGGTGCCCGACATGACGACACGCCCCGTTTCGAGCACGTAGGCATGGTCGGCGAGTTCGAGCGCGAGCGCGGCATTCTGCTCGACGAGCAGCATCGACACCTTCGATTCCGCGTTGATCCGCCGCATGATGCGGAAGATCTCCTGGACGATCAGCGGTGCGAGGCCGAACGAGGGTTCATCGAGCAGCATCAGCCGCGGCGAAAGCATCAAGGCGCGCGAAATCGCCAGCATCTGCTGCTCACCACCCGACAGGGTGCCCGCCTGTTGGGACATGCGCTCCTTGAGACGCGGAAAGTAGGTGAAGATCATCTCGAGGTCGCGCGCGGCCTGCGCCTTGTCGCGGCGCGTGAAGGCGGCGACTCGCAGGTTTTCCTCGACGCTCAGCGCGGTGAACGTACCGCGCCCTTCCGGAACGTGGCCGACGCCGAGCCGGACCACCGCCTCGGTCGCCTTGCCAATGACTGGCTGCCCATCGAGGACGACCGAGCCCTCGGCGCGGACCATGCCGCAGATCGCGCGCAGCGTCGTCGTTTTGCCGGCGCCGTTGGCGCCAAGCAATGTCGTTATGCCGCCCTTGGCGAGCGAAAAATTGATGCCGTGCAGCGCCTGTGACGGCCCGTAGTAGGCCCTGAGATCTTTGACTTCCAGCATCTGGCTCATAGCTCGGCTCCCTCGCCGAGATAGGCCTTGATCACCTCCGGATTGCGCTGCACCTGGCTTGGCGTCCCCTCCGCGATCTTCCTGCCGAAATCGATCGCGACGACTTTGTCCGACACCGCCATGACGAGGCTCATGTGATGCTCGACCAGAAGAACCGTCGTTTTCTGGAGATCGCGCACGCGGCGGATCTGAGCTTCGAGAACGCCGATCTCGTCGTGATTGAGGCCGGCCGCGGGCTCATCGAGCAGCAGCAGCTTGGGGCTCGCTGCCAGCGCGCGCGCGAGTTCGACGCGCTTGCGGATCGGAAATGGCAACGGACCGGCCGCCAGGCGCGCGAACGGTTTCAGGTCCATGAACTCGATCAATTCCCAAGCGCGCTCGGTGATCTGCCGCTCCTCCGCGGCAACTCCCGCGAGCCGCAGGCCGTTGGCGAAAAAACCGCGCGAGCTCTGGCTGTGGCATCCGACTTTGACGTTGTCGAGCACGGTCAGACGATCGAACAGGGCGACGTTCTGGAAAGTACGGCCGAGCCCGATCGTCGGGATCGCGTGGCGCGGCGACGTGAGGATACAGCGCCCCTCGAAATCGATGTTGCCCTCGTTGGGGATGTAGAGCCGCGAGAGACAATTGAAGAGTGTTGTCTTGCCGGCGCCATTGGGCCCGATAAGACCAGCTATCGCCCCGCGGGGGATGTCGAAGGTAATTCCGTCTAGCGCCACAATACCGCCGAAGCGGACAGTAACGCCTCTGACACTCAGCAAGGGTCCCGCAGCCGGAGACGCCACGCCGTTCCCTGCCGAAGCGGGTTCAACAGCAGCAACCACTCAATTCCCTCCCTGGCAGTGTGGCCACTCACGGAAAAGCCACACCCTCTTTGCTGCCTTGTGTGCCGATCTTTGACGCCGGTCCTGCAGCTTTGTGCACAAGCTTGCCGCGTTTTTCGTCGAACGTCCAGTGTCTCGTCTGGCAACTGATCAGCCACAACGAACTGGCGCCACGACCAATTGCCCGGCGGCTCTGCAGCCGTTCAAGAGGCGGCGAGGCGTGGCCACGTCCAACAACCGCTGCTGCTCGACGCCCTGATTTCCGGCAGATCAGACTTTCCGCGCCAAGCCTTGACCCTGGGCGGCGGAGGGGATAGCTCATCGTCAACAGGCATCTCGGGGCAGAGTTTTCCGGCCGTTGGCGCCGCCCTAAGAGACATCCGACCAACCGCCGGTCCGGCCATAGCTTCGAGATCATGAGCGCGAGCCCACTTGCCCGTTACAATGCGCGCGTCGAAGCCGGAGAGGCGAGCTTCGACGACGCCCAGGAAGCCGTCGCCACGCGTCTCGATGCGCTGGCCTCGGCGCTCAAAGGCTGGCGGCCTGCGAACGGTGGCTGGAGTCTTTCAAAACTGTTCGCTGCCAAACAGCCGCCGCCCCGCGGGCTCTACATTCATGGCAAGGTCGGGCGCGGCAAGACGATGCTGATGGATCTGTTCTTCGATGCCGTCGAGTTCGCACCGAAGCGTCGTATCCACTTCCACGAATTCATGGCCGAAACGCACGACCGCATCGGCGCTGCACGCAAGAAGTTCGACGGCGATCCGCTGCCGCATGTCGCCCATGCCATCGCCGACGAAGCACAGCTCCTTTGCTTCGATGAGCTGCACGTCACCGACATCGCCGACGCGATGATCCTCGGGCGCCTGTTCAAGGGATTGTTCGAGCGCCAGGTCGTGATGGTCGCAACCTCGAACCAGCCGCCGCCCGGCCTCTATCTCAACGGCCTCAACCGCCAGCTGTTCCTGCCGACGATCGCCCTCATCGAACAGCACATGGATGTCGTCGAGCTTGGCAGCGCCAAGGACTTCCGCCTGGAAAAACTCGCGGGCCAACCGCTCTACTTCACGCCCGAGAATTCCGATCCCCGCCGCGCTCTGCGCGCCGCCTTCACGCGCCTCACCGGCGTGTGGAAGGGCAAGCCGATGACGCTCGATGTCAAGGGCCGTCAGCTCCTGGTGCCGGAAGCCGCTCGCGGTGTCGCCTATTTCACGTTCGACGACCTCTGCGCCAGGCCGCTCGGTTCGCTCGACTACCTCCACATCGCCAATGCGTTCCATACCGTGATCATCGAGGGTGTACCGAAGCTGCCGGCGGAAAAGCGCAACGAGGCGCGCCGATTCATCAACCTGATCGATACGCTCTACGATGGCCGCATTGGCCTGATCGTATCGGCGGAAGCGGAGCCGCAGGACCTCTATCCGGCAGGCGACGCGGCGGTGCTGTTCGAACGCACGGTCAGCCGGCTCATCGAGATGAGGAGCGAGGTGTATCTTGCAAGCCGCGCCGAGCGGATCGCCGCGGCGGGACCGCAAGCGGGGGAGCCGGAGGCCAGGTCTGCGGGTTGACCATCCCCCCGCGGATGCGGTCTTGTCGCTGTCGCACGGACCCTCATGCGGCCGCCGAACGGAGCCGCTGATCACCGGGGCGTCGAGGAGTAGGGTTGCATGGCCTTCTGGAAATCACAACAGTCCAAACCCCCGAAAGCTGGCGAAAGCGCGCCTGCCGGCATCGCCGACGCAGCGGCCGCAGCAGACCGCGCAAATCTTGCGGCTTCCGTCCCGCACGAGCCGCTTGCCGTCGCGGAGTTGAGGCGCGTCGTCGATCCAACCGCGCTCGGCTTCAAGACGACGTCGGAACTCGAGCCTGCGCGCGGCCTCATCGGGCAGGAACGCGCGCTGAAGGCCATCCAGTTCGGCGCCGACATGGCAAGCCACGACTTCAACATCTTCGTGCTCGGCCCAGCGGCCTCGGGCAAGACCACGGCGGTTCACCAGCATCTCGAGCGCAAGGCGAAGGAGCTGCCGACACCGCCGGACTGGGTCTACGTCAACAACTTCGAGACACCCAACCGGCCGCGCGCGATCAGCCTGCCGACGGGCCGCGCACGCGCGCTTCAACGCGGCATGATCGGCGCCATCGACGAGCTGCGTAACACGCTGCCCGCGATGTTCGAAGGCGAGGAATATCAGGCCCGGCGGCGCGCGATCGAAGAAGAGTTCCGCTCCGGCCAGGAGCAGGCCTTCGAAGCGCTGAACACCAAAGCCGCCGGCCAGAACATCACCATCCTGCGCACGCCGACGGGCTTCGCGATGGCGCCCATGCACGAGGGCAAAATCGTCAAGCCGGATGTGTTCAACACACTTCCCGAGGCGATGCGCAAGCAGGTCGAGCAACGCATCGAAGCGCTGCAGAAGGAACTCGCGGCGATCATCGAGAGCGTGCCCAAATCAGACAAGCAGCGTCGCGCCAAGCTGAGCGAACTCAACGAGGAGATCGGCACGCTCGCCGTGCACGAGGCGCTCGACGATCTCGCCGGCGCGTTCTCCGATCTCCCCGAGGTGCTGAGCTATCTCGACGCGGTCGGCCGCGACCTCGTGCGCAACGTCGGCCTCTTCCTCGCGCCAGCGGGCGAGGAAAGCGAGATCGTCAAGCAGCCGGCGGACACGGCGCGTGATCCCCGCTTCCGCCGCTACATGGTCAACCCGATGGTGGCCCACAGCCCCGACGATCACACCGGCGCGCCGCTGATCGAGGAGCTGAACCCGACCTACGGCAATCTGATCGGCCGCGTCGAGCATATCGCGCAGATGGGCGCGCTGGTCACCGACTTCCTGCTCATCAAACCCGGCTCGCTGCACAAGGCGAACGGCGGTTATCTGATGATCGACGCGCGTAAGATGCTGATGTCGCCCTACGCATGGGAAGCTCTCAAACGCTCGATCAAAGGGAAAGAGATCCGCATCGAGCAGCCGACCGAGATGACCGGCCTGATGTCGACGCAATCGCTCGATCCCGAGCCGATCCCGTTCGAGACCAAGGTCGTGCTGCTCGGCGACCGCGAACTCTACTACCTTCTCGCCGCCAACGATCCCGACTTCTCGCGCTTCTTCAAGGTGCAGGCGGATTTCGACGATTCGATCGCGCGGTCGCCCGAGAACGATCGGGCTTATGCGCGCCTGATTGCGTCGATCGTGCAGGAGCACAAGCTGAAGCCACTCGACGCACCAGCCGTGGCGCGCGTCATCGAAGAGGGCGCACGGCTCGCCGCCGATCGCGAGAAGCTTTCGATCGAGATCGGCCGCATCGCTGATCTGGTCCGTGAAGCCGATTACTGGGCGGAGCGGGCCAGCCGCAAAGAGATATCACGCGAGGATGTGGCGCAGGCGATCGACGAGGCCGTCCAGCGTTCGGATCGCATGCGCGACCGCGCCCAGGAGATCATCGAGCGCCAGATCGTGCTGGTCGACACAGCCGGCGCCAAAGTCGGCCAGATCAACGGCCTTGCGGTTCTCCAGCTCGGCGACTTCGCGTTTGGCCGGCCGAGCCGCATCACGGCGCGTGTGCGCATGGGCTCGGGCCGCGTCACCGACATCGAGCGCGAAGCGAAGCTCGGCGGCGCGCTGCACACCAAGGGCGTGATGATCCTGTGGGGATTCCTCG
>CAZKZT010000151.1:0-717 GCA_964557265.1 uncultured Hyphomicrobium sp. | reverse complement strand
CGGGCCGTTATGCGCAGGATGTGCCGCTGGCGCTCGCAGCATCGCTGGTGTTCGAGCAATCCTATGGCGGCGTCGATGGCGACAGCGCCTCGTCGGCGGAACTCTATGCGCTGCTCTCGGCGCTCGCCGACGTGCCGATCAAGCAGTCGTTCGCGGTCACCGGATCGGTCAACCAGTGGGGCGAGGTGCAGGCGATCGGCGGTGCCAACGAAAAGATCGAGGGCTTCTTTGACGTGTGCAAAGCCCGCGGCCTCGACGGCAACCAGGGCGTGCTGGTGCCGCGCGCCAATGTTCAACATCTGATGCTGCGGGAGGATGTGATCGACGCGGTGAAAGCCGGCAAGTTCGCCGTTCATGCCGTAGACACCATCGACCAGGGTATCGAGATCTTGACCGGGATCAAGGCCGGCACCCGCGGTGCTGATGGACACTTCGAGGCCGGGACCATCAACCGTCGCGTCGAGGACAAGCTGCGCGAATTCGCCGAGCTTGGCCGCGCGTTCACACGCCGCACCGGCGCGGACGGCAGCGGAGAGGACGGGAAGACCACGTCATGATCATGCACGTCGCGGAAGCTGGCGAGCAGCGCGGGCGGGTCGTACTGCACATCGCGTCGGGACATCCGAGCCAGATCGCGATGGAAGCTGCGGTGCGCATCGCGCAGGCGTTCCACTCCGAAATCGAGAGCCTGTTCGTCGAGGACAATCAGCTTTACGA
>CAZKZT010000150.1:0-8831 GCA_964557265.1 uncultured Hyphomicrobium sp. | reverse complement strand
CCCATCCAGCGCCCGCGAGATCGTCGGTGTTCAGCCAGGGAAAACGCGCCTTGTGCGCCGCTGGGCCCTCAAGCACGACATCCGCGCCGAGACTTTGCTGAAGCGCGATGTTGGCGCGCAGCACGCCTTCGCCGTTCGCGCTGGCCATGATCGAGTAGCCACGCTCGACGAGACTCACATGCGCGTCCGGCCCGTGCGTGTCGGTGATCGTGCTGAAGTACTGCCAGCCGAAGGTCGACAGCTCGATGTTCTCACGCGTCGAGAACTGCCGGCGGATCGAGGCGACCGAGCGACCCGTCGCACACAACTGATACGTCGCATCCTTCTCGACGACGACGATGCGCCCTTTGAAGCCCTCGCGGCGCAGGAACATGGCCGTGGCGCTGCCGACCGCGGCACCTCCGATGATGACGGCGTCTGCGGTCTCAGTCACGCGGCGCCCGCCGGATCCAAACGTGGTTGTCGTGGAATGCCGCGCCGCCGAAAGGCGCAATACGATCGGCGCCCGTCAGCGTATTGATCCCCGCCCCACCCTCGAACTGCTCGTTGGGCGGAATCGCCTCGACGATCACGACGCCGCGGCGAATGCCGTCATACGATTCCGCCGTGATGAAAATCTCGCCGCGCTCGTTGCCCATCTGGATGCGGTCGCCGTCCGCGATGCCGAGCGCCGCCATGTCCTCGGGATGGATCTTCGCACGCGGCGGGCCTTCCTGCTTGCGGCTGGTCGGCATCTCGTTGAACGACGAATTCAGATAGTTCCGCGCCGGGCTCGTCGCGAGGCGGAAGGGGTGCTGTTCGTCCGCCTTCTCGATGACGTCCCAGTGATCGGGCAGGCGCGGCACCAGATGCGCGATCCCCCAGTCCCACTTGCGCCCGGCCGGCACGCTCGGCCAGTCCGGCTTGAACTTGAACCGGCCGTCGGGATACGCGAAGCCGTTGACATAATGTGACGTCTCAAAGTCCGGCTGCACGTCGATCCAGTGGTTTTGCTCGAGGTTCGCGAGCGTCCCCCACCCGGACTTCTGCAGCGTCCAATCGACGATCTCGCGCGCCGTCATATCGAATCCCCGATGCTCGGCCCCGACCCGCTTCGCAAGGGCGCAAATGACATCGTGGTTCGACCAGCACTGGCCCGGCGGCTCGATGTGTTTCGGACCGAACAGGATGCTTTGCTGGCCGCCCGCCTGGTAGAGATCGTCATGCTCGAGAAACATGGTCGCCGGCAGCACGATATCGGCGGCCTTCGCCGTCGCGGTCATGAACTGCTCGTGCACGCACACGAACAGATCATCACGCGCGAAGCCCGCCTTGACCTTGTTCTGATCCGGGCAGACCTGCACCGGGTTCTGGTTCTGGATGAACAGCGCGTGGACCTCGGGCCCGTCACCGAGGTCGCCGCGATCGCCGGTCAGGATCGGGCCGATGCGGCTCATGTCGAGCATTCGGATCGAGGGATCGAGCGCATCGCTCCCCTCGATCAGCGACTTGTCCCACTTGAAGATCGCGCCGCTGTTATGGAACGCGCCGCCCCCCTCATGCAGCCACGAGCCCGTCACGGTCGCAATGCACGACGCCGCGTGCATGTTCGCCGCGCCGTTGCGCGAGCGCGAGAAGCCGTAGCCAAGCCGCAGATACGTGCGTGGGGTCTGTCCGATCAGGCGCGCAAAGTCCTCGATCTCAACGACCGTCAGCCCGGTGATCGCGCTCGCCCATTCCGGCGTCTTGTCGGCAAGGTGCGCTTCGAGTTCCTCGGGGCAGTCGGCGTACTTCGCCATGTATTCGCGGTTCGCGAGACCGTCGCGGAACAGTACGTGCATGATCGCGCAGGCGAGCGCGCCATCGGTCCCCGGCTTGAGACAGAGGCCGATATCGGCCTGCTGCATCGTCGCATTGTTGTAGATGTCGATGACCGCGATCTTGGCACCGCGCTCGCGTCGCGCTTTGATCGCGTGCGTCATCACGTTGACCTGGGTGTGCACCGGATTGGTGCCCCAGATGACCACGAGATCGGACTTCGCCATCTCGCGCGGATCGGGCCCTGCCAGCTTGCCGGTGCCGGCTATGAAGCCGGTCCACGCCGACGTCGTGCAAATAGTAGAGAACTGCCGCGAGTACCGCTTTACGTGACGCAGGCGCTCGATGCCGTCGCGCATCACGAGCCCCATGGTGCCTGCGAAGAAGAACGGCCACACCGCCTCGCTACCGTGGCGGCGTTCCACGTCCAGCAACGTCTCGGCCGTGATGTCGAGCGCCTCGTCCCAGGTGATCTCGGTGAACTGCCCCGATCCCCTGGGACCGGTCCGCTTGAGCGGTTGCGTCAGGCGATCGGGATGGTGGATGCGTTCAGCGTAGCGCGCGACTTTGGCGCAGATCACACCGGCCGTGTAGTCGTTGTCCTTGGTGCCGCGCACCCGGCCAATACGGCCATTGCCGAGCAGCTCGACATCGAGCGCGCATGTGGACGGGCAGTCGTGCGGACAGGCCGACTTGCCGATCTTCACGTCCACACGCTGCTGCATCAGGTGGCCCCATCCTGCGGTGAGGGCACGCACGATCGAGCGTGCGCGCGTTGCAGCATCATTCTAACTGGAAAAGGGACGTCGCCAAGCGCGTCCCTGTCAGAACCCGCGGATCAGAAGCGGTAGGCCAGTCCGACGGCGAAATGCGGCGACCAGAGGTCCGTCTTGATGTGACCACCGTCCTCGAGGTTGCCGTTGATATGGGTATAGCTGAGCTTGACCTCGGCGAAACCCGACCAGTGACGGCCAAACGGCATCTCCAGCCCGACGAAGCCCTGTCCAGCGAAGCCCGCGAGCTGGTACTCGAAGGTGCGCGGCCCCGGCCCGACCACATCCACCTCGACGTGCGGAACGGTAAACCCGATCCCGAAACCGGCATACGGACGGACGTTGTAGAAATTCCACGGCGTGAACCGATAGAGCAGGTTCGCCGTGAAGATGTTGTTGCCGTCGGTGAATTCGAGCTTGTCGTAGAGCGCACCCGCCGCTGTGCCATTCAGCTTGGCGTAGGACTTGGCGTGCGTAAATTCGAGACCGACACCCCAGCCGGGCATGCTGTCGACCCAGTAGATGCCACGGACGCCCCAATAGGGCGGCATCTCGAACGGCTTGCCTTCCCAGGACACGCTGCGGGTCTCGGTGGGAACGCCGGGACGATGGAGAGAAACGTCGCTCTTGAAGGTCCCGTTGGCGCCGCCATAGACCTGGATCTGAACTTCGGCCTGAGCCGGCGTCTGACTGAACGCGCCCACCATCAATCCCGCAGCAAGCGCAAATTTGCGCGCTGCAGCCGCCCAATCAATCCGCATGCCGCAAATAGTCATGGCGTAGGCGCCCGTCAGTTTGTGTCCTTTAGCCACCCGAGGCTTCCCCGGGACTCACCAACTGGAAATGTTCTGACATACGCGGCAACGCCGGCGCAACAAACCAATCCCCTATCTGCCCCGGCGGCCTGGGATTTCACCCGAGTGTGGCCGTGGCGCACGTTCAAGTACCCGGCGGATGCGCCTCAAGCCGCGCCTGCGAGCTCGGCCAGCCGGTCGAGCTGGCGGACGACGATCTGGTTCGTGTGCGGCAGATCTATGACCCCCATGCGGCGGAACTTGCTGATTGTCCGGCTGACGGTCTCGATGGTGAGCCCCAGATAGTCGCCGATATCGGTCCGCGTCATCGGGAGATTGACCACCACCGCCTCCCGGCGCTCCGTCTTGCGGCGGCGCGCCAGCATCAGCAGGAAATCCGCAACCTTGGCCTCGGCCGACTTGGAGGCGAGGCATTTGAGATGCTCGCGCATCGCGTTCAGCTCAGCGGTCGCCATGCGCAGAAGCTTGCGCGCGAAGTCGGACCGCTCGTCGATCAGCCGCTCGAGACCGGAGAGCGGGATGCGGCGCACCCGCGTGTCGCCGACCGCCTGCGCGTTGTAGCCATACGTGCCGGGGCTGCACAAACCGACGATCTCGCCCGGAAACCGGAACGCCAGAACGTGCCGGCTGCCGTCCGGCATGATCCGATACATGCAGACGACACCCTCGACGACCTCGAAAACGTGAGTTGCGTCATCACCTTCGAGGAACAGGTCCTCGCGGCCGCTGAGCTGGGAAACACCCGCCTGATCGGCGCGTCCTGCAGTCACGGCTGCTCTGAGTGCACCGGTCTCGAATGGGTTTCCGGGGGCCTCCGCCGGTGTACCACCTGCTTGCGCCACGATCATCGTGATCCTCCTGCCGTACCGATTTGCATTGCGGGAGATCAAACGGCGGTCAGGTCACGGGCATACCGGTGGATTGTCGCGAAATGTCATGATTTGTAATTCTTCCATGTTATGCTCGCTCAGCGAGGGAATGGGACGGATTGATCCTATTGCCGTTGAAGATCGCATTCTATGCCGAGCGGGTCGTCCGCCCGGCCGGAGCAGCTCTCAGCCGAAGATGATCGCAAGCAGCCACACGCGTATCCTTGTCGTCGACGATGACCCGAAGATCCGGACGCTGCTGCGCCGTCTCTTCGAGGGCGAAGGCTGGCAGGTCGGCGAAGCGTCGACCCGCGAGGAGGTCCGCAGCCAACTCTCGTCCGCCCGCTTCGATCTCGTTACGCTGGATCTGATGCTCGGCGGCGATGACGGCCTCGCGATCGCGCGGGAGCTCCGCCAGGAGTCCCGGATCCCGATTGTGATGGTATCGGGCAAGGGCGACACCATCGACCGCGTCGTCGGGCTCGAAATCGGCGCCGACGACTACATCGCCAAGCCGTTCCATGTGCGCGAGGTTCTCGCCCGCGTGCGCGCCGTCCTGCGGCGGACCGAGGACGTCACCGCCAGCCCCGGCATCACGGTCAGCGCCAGCGAAGCCTACACGTTCAACGGCTTCGTCATCGACCTCGCCAAACGTGAGCTGCGCGCCCGCAGCGGCACCCATATTCCGCTGACGACCGCCGAATTCGGCCTGCTCGAGGTGTTCCTGCGCAACGTCAATCGCGTGCTGTCGCGCGATCGCATCATGGACCTCACCAAGGGCCATGAGTGGAGCCCCTACGACCGCACGATCGACAATCACGTCGCGCGCCTGCGCCGCAAGATCGAGGCCGATCCGGAAAGCCCGCTGCTGATCAAGACGGTCAGGGGTGTCGGCTATAGTTTTACGGCCGATGTGGTGGCGGTGAAGTAAAACTTCTCCTTCTCCCCGCAGGAGCGGCGAGAAGGAGCAGAGTTCTACTTCGCAGCTTCGACCGCCTGGGGCACAACGAACTGCAAATGTGCAAGCCGGGCATAGAGACCGCCGCGCGCCAGCAGCGCCGCGTGCGTCCCCTCCTCGACGATCTGCCCGCCGTCGAGAACAACGATCCGGTCCGCCTTCTGGATCGTCGCCAGACGATGCGCGACCACGATCGTCGTGCGGCCCTGCATCGCTGAATCGAGCGCCCTCTGAACCGCGACCTCGCTCTCGGCGTCGAGCGCACTCGTCGCCTCGTCGAGCAGCAGGATCGGCGCTTGCCGCAGCAGCGCCCGCGCGATCGCGATCCGCTGGCGCTGACCGCCAGAGAGCGTCACGCCACGCTCGCCGATACGCGTTGCATAGCCGTCCGGAAGCGCCCGGATGAAGCGATCGGCCTGCGCGGCGACGGCGGCGCGTTCGACCTCCGCATCGGTCGCGGTCTCGGCGCCGAAGCGGATGTTCTCAGCAACCGACCCGGCCAGCAGCGTCACGTCCTGCGGCACCAGCGCCATCCGGGCGCGCACCTCGCCGACATCGGCGTCGGGCAGCGCAACGCCATCAATGAGGATGCGCCCCGAGGTCGGATCGCGAAGCCGCTGCAGAAGCGCCAGCAGCGTACTTTTGCCCGATCCCGACGGCCCGACCAGGGCGACCCGCTCGCCCGCCGCAATCCGCAGCGTAATGTCGAGCAGTGCCGGGGTGTCCTGACGGGTCGGATAGGCAAACGAGACGCGCTCGAAGTCGATGCGGCCCTGCGCCGGCTGCGGCAGGGGGACCGGGTTCGGCGGCGAGACGATCTCGGGCGGCGTGTCGAGTATCTCCGCCAGACGTTCGGCAGCACCTGCCGCCTGCGTGACCTCGCCCCAAACTTCGGACAGTTCGGCAAGCGCTCCCGCCGCGAACAGCGCATAGAGAATGAACTGGCCGAGGCGGCCACCGGTCATCTCGCCCGCAACCACCAGCCCGGCGCCGTACCACAGGATGCCGACGATGCTCGTGACGACGAGGATGATCACGCCTGCGGTCAAGCCGGCGCGCGCCTTCAATCTGGAGTTGGCGGCTCCGAACGCCGTCTCGATCGCGCCGGCATACTTGCCGCCGATCACCTTCTCAGCCGTGAACGACTGCACGGCCCTGATGCCCGCCAGCGTCTCGGCCGCAAGCGACGACGCATCTGCCAGCGTATCCTGGGCGCGGCGCGACAGCTTACGCACGATCCGCCCGTAGGCGACCAGCGGCAGCACGATCATCGGGATCGCGACCAGCACCAGCGCCGACAGGCGTGGGCTCGTCACGATCATCATGCCCAGCGCGCCCGCGAGCATGATCGCGTTGCGCACGGCTTGCGACAGGGCGCTGCCCGCCGCCGACTTGATCTGCGTCGTATCCGCCGTCAGGCGGCTCATCAGCTCGCCCGAATGCGCGCGCTCATGGAACGCCGGACCGAGCGTCATCAGGTGACGGAAAACGTCCGAACGGACATCCGACACGACGCGCTCGCCGAGCCAGTTGACGAAGTAGAACCGCGCGGCGCTCGCAGCGGCCAGCACGACACCGATGAGGACCAGCACGGCGAAGTAACGGTCGATGAATCCGCCGTCGCTGGCCGAAAAACCAAAATCGATCATGCGGCGCACAGCCAGCGGCACCGACAGCATGGCCAGTGCCGACGCCACCATGGCAACACCTGCCAGGGCGAGGATCCCCGGGTACCTCAGGATGTAGGGCTTGAGCGCGATCAGCGGCCGCAGCGAGCGGCGCTCGCCGGCGGTCGGAGACACCTCCCCGTTTGCTTCCGGCTCAATTGCCCGCCGCTTTGCCATCTGTCTCCCTGCCGCTTGTGCATTCCACTGGGTCGGACGAGCATAAGCTCGTGCGTCCTGCCCCACTTTGACCGCAAGCAAGCTGCCAACCCGCCGTGCCCCCTGCACGGCGCGAACTCAACTCCGGTTCATTCCGCATGAATGCCCCAGTCGCGTGCCCGGAACAAGGCGCGGATGACCGCGCGCCGTGAACGGGACATTGCGTCACGCCGCCCTTATCCCTGATTGCTGAGTCGGGATTGATCCGGTGCCTTCCGGCGCAGGTCAGTGGAAGACCCGCCCCGCGTCGATCACGACGGTCTGGCCGGTCATGGTTTCGGTGCGGCACATGGTGACGACCATGTCGGCGCAATCGTCCTTGTCCGCGGGCTTCTTCAGAACCGAGGTCGTGGACGCCCGCTCGATCTGCTCCGCGCGCAGATTGGCTGTTGCCCGTGTCCCTTCGAGCAACCCCGGCGCGATGCAATTCACGAGCGTCTCCGGCGCCATGGCCACCGCCATGCAGCGCGTGAGGTGGATGAGGCCCGCCTTCGACACGGCATAAGCGATCGACGATCCACTCGGCCCGAGGCCCGCCACCGACGCGACGTTGACCACCCGGCCACGCCCCTGCGCTTTCATCAGCGGCGCCACCGCCTTGGTCAGCCGCATCGGCCCCGTGAGGTTGACGGCCATGATCTTGTCCCAGACCTCCAGTGTCATGCTGTCGAGATCCGTGAACGGGATTGCCTTGTTATAGGCGGCGTCATTGACGAGGATGTCGATGCGGCCGAACTTCTCTGTGACGTTCGCGATCAACGCCGCAACCTCGGCATCGCTGGTGATATCGCAACCGAACGCTGCCGCCGACACCTGGTACTTCGATGCCAGCTCGCGTGCGACCTCCTCGGCCTGGTCGCGGCTGCGCGCGTACATGACGGCGATGTTGACGCCCTCTTTCGCGAGCGCGTGGCAGATCCTCTGCCCGAGCCCGCCGTTCCCCCCCGTCACCAACGCCACCGCGCCCCTGAGATCCATCGGCCGTCCTCCACAAGCGGGTGCGCGGTCACCTTGCCGCCCTTCCCGTCAAATCGCGCGCACTGTGCGGCGGAATACATCCTGCAGGCAAGTGTGGCCCGCGACGGCCGCCTCCACATTCTCTGCGAACCGTCCTATGATCAGCGCGCTGGCGATCGCGGTGACCGCCGGCACGGATCCGCGTCGAGGCACGATGGGCATGATGGACGACGCCCCGAATCCCGCGCGGTCGGGCGCACACGCCATCATCGTCTTCGATGGCGAATGCGTATTGTGCTCCGCCAACGCGCAGTTCGTGCTGCGCCATGACAAGCGCGGCCATTTCCGTCTCGCGGCGATGCAGGGCGCGGTCGGCGCTGAGCTGTACCGCCGCTTCGGCATCGATCCCGCCGATCCCGAGAGCCTCATCGTCGTCGAGGGCGATCGCGCACTGCGCGACAGCGACGCCATCCTCGCGATCTACGCCGGCCTCGGAGGCCCGTGGCGCGCACTTGCGGCGGCGGGCCGTCTCGTCCCGCGCGTTCTTCGCGACCCCGTCTATCGATGCGTCGCGCGCAACCGCTACCGCATCTTCGGCCGCCGCGACACCTGCTGGATGCCGAACCCAGAGCATGCGGAGCGCATCCTCTGAGCCGCATCCTGATCCTCGGTGGCTATGGCGGCTTCGGCGCCCGCCTGTCGCGCCAGCTCGCGGCGCGGGGCCACGACGTGCTGGTCGCCGGTCGCAGCTTCGCCAAGGCCGACGCGTTCTGCACGAC
>CAZKZT010000149.1:0-8840 GCA_964557265.1 uncultured Hyphomicrobium sp. | reverse complement strand
CGATACCCCTGCAGGAGGCTGCAATGGCAGACCACCGCATCGGGACGCAGCAAAGAATGATCTGGGTTTAAAGCCTTATATGGCTGCCCAACATCCAGAAAGAATGTTGGTGCGGTCGAGAGGACTCGAACCTCCACGCCTTGTGAGCGCTACCACCTCAAGGTAGTGCGTCTACCAATTCCGCCACGACCGCACAGGGACAAAAGAAAAAGACCGATCCGCTCTGTCGAGCGACGGCCCCGTCTCCGTCCGCCGCAGGTGGGTACCAGACCGCTCCGGCGTTTGCAAGCCCTGGTAGAGGATGCGCGGGAGGTCCGCTGGGTAGCGGCTCGCTGGCCCGGATTTTTGGCCTGCATTCGGCGGTCCAGAACGGATCTACTACAGACCCAGTACGTCCAGCAGCGCCTCGTTGTAGGCGGCCGGCTGCTCGTACATGACCCAGTGGCCGGCGTCGGGAACGGTCCGCGTGACGAGCTCCGGATGGCCTTCACGCAGCGCGTCATAGCGTGCCTCGACGGACGGCCAGGCCGTCTGATCCTCGGCGCCCCAGATCGCTCGGACGGGTACGACGACCTCCGGCAGCTTGACGCGGATCTCGTCGGTCCGGGCGAAGGGACGCGAGCGGAAGCGGGCGCGGCGGATGTTCTCCGACTGGAGGTACACCGCGAGCGGGTCGATGCGGTCGTTCTCCTTGAACATCAAGATCTCGAGGAGCTGGCGGTGGACGCCCATGCGCTCCTCCTCGCTCATGCCGGTCCGCTCTTTGGGGAACTCGATGCCCGGTCCTTGCGGCAGGCCGAGCGCCGCGCAGCCGGTGATCGTGTAGTCGGACACCCAGTCGCCGAGGCGGAGCATGGCATGCGTCGAGACGTGGGCGCCGAACGAGAAGGCGACGTAGTGCGCGCGCCGCTCGCGTGGAATGAGCAACTTGAGGCCCTCCGCGACGGCCTCGCCGCTACTCTCGGGCGTGTGCGGCTGATGCGGCATCGCGCTGTCGCCGAGCCCCGGAAGATCGACCGTCCACACTTCGTAGTGCTGCTTGAGTACGGGGATCTGCTTGATCCAGTGCGTCCACGAACCGGAGCCGCCGTGCGCAAGGACGAGGGGGCGTCCGCGTCCCCAGCGGCGCCAGACGAGCCGGCCGTCGCCGCATGGCGTGGTCGCGACTTCTGCGTCGGCTGCGACCGCAGCGACGATGTCGGCGGGATCCTTGCCGCTGCGGGCGAGGACGGCGATCGGATCGTGCGGATGTGCGGCCTGGTCAGGCGTCTTGTCGGTGGTGCTCATGAGTCTCGAAGGTCAGGCGTTGTGCGTGAGGTGGCGAATTGAGTCCGGGGATATGCGTCAGGTTACGCCCTCTAGCCCCTGCGGGACCGGTTCGCCGGCGATGAACGGGTTGACCACATCCATGAACGTCTGCAGGCGATCATGATGGACCCAGTGGCCCGCGCGCTCGAAATTGACGATCGTCGCATTCTTGAAATGCTGGGCGCGTCCGTCGACGCGGGGATCGGTGGTCCAGCTTTCCTTGCCGTAGACGAGCAGCGTCGGGCAGGTGATCCGCGACCATAGGTGCTCGACGTCGGCGCGCGGCATGTCATCGGGCGGCCAGGAGCGGACGTAGTTGTCGAACTTCCAGCTGTATGTGCCGTCCTCGTTCTGGTTGACGCCATGCACGGTCAAGTGCCGCGCCTGCGCGGGGGAGAGATGCTTGTTCTCCTCATGCATGCGCGCGTAGGCATCTTCGATCGTCGCGTAGCGGCGCGGCAGACGGCCGGAGAGCTTGCGCTGCTCCTCGATCCAGTTGGCCATGCGCTGCTCGATCGGCTTGCCATAGCGCTCGGCATGCTTCTGCGGCGACGGGCCGAGACCTTCGATCGCGACGACGCGCGCGACGCTCTCGGGATAGATGCCGGTGTAACGCAACGCGATGTTGCCGCCGAGCGAGTGGCTGACGATCGTCACGGGGGCGAGATGCAGCTGGTGGATCAGCTGCGCGAGGTCGTAGATGTAGCCGACCATATTGTACGTGCCGGTGCGCGACCATTCGCTGTCGCCGTGGCCGCGCAGATCCGGCGCGATCACGTGCCATTTGCTGCGCAGCCGCTCGGCCACCCAATCCCAGTTGCGGCAGTGGTCGCGTCCGCCGTGCACAAGGAGGAGCGGCGGCGCGCCCGCGTTACCCCAATCGACATAGTGCAGGCGCAGGCGCTGTGAAAAGAACACGCGCGAGGTCGGGCCAGGTCCCTGCATGTCGCCAGTCGGCGTGCCGCTCATCTGATTATCCGTATTGCTTCTAGTTGGCGTTCGCAGCCGCAACATCGGTCGAACGATGACCGCCGTCAACCTCCGCTCACGGCATAGTGGCAGGCGAGCGCCGGTGGCCGCAGCGCAACGGAACATCCGAGCCGGTCAGGACGTTGCTCGTGTAGCGATGTTTGAGCCGGAAGGATGGGACGATGCCGATTGAACGGGATGCGCAGCGCGAGATCGAGCAGGCAACCTACGATCCGCACAAGAGCGACACGGAAATCCGGCAGGGTAACGCTCGGAAGATGAACCTGCGCGTGCTGCTGTTTTCCGGAACGCTGATCGTGATCGCCTTCGCGGTGATCTATCTGCTTTTCTATATGGCCGAGAACTGATCAGGCGTTCGGCGTCGCGGCCGGCACGTGTTCGGCCGCAGGAGCTGAGCGTCAGTTTCCGAAAAAGGCGGTGAGGCCCATCGGTGCCGCCAGAATAGGCCGGGGCGGCGCCTTGTACTCGACCATCGCTGCTGCGACCTCGGCGTAGAGCTTCGGCAGCCACTTTGGCTTGGTCTCGTCGAGCACGGGGATCGGGTTCCGGCGGAAATCGGTCGGCGCGATGATGACCTGGATGTTGCGCGGGCCGACGTGATCGCCGAGGACGAACAGCTCTTCTGCGCCCTCGTCGCCAACGGCAATGCAGCCTGCGGACACGTTCTTGCCGTGGAACATGATATCGCCGCCAAGATTGCCGGAGCGGCCATCCGCGGAGGCCATGCGGCGATCGAAAGTATTCGGGTAATTCACCCGCAGGGAAACGTGATAGGCGCTGAGCGGGTTGAGGAACGAGATGCGATAGATCCCCTCCGGCACCTGTTTGTCGCCCTGGCGCAGCTTCGGGCCGGGGCCGCCACTCGCCGCGAGGACCTTGTAGCGGTGCACGAACTGCCAGCCGCCCTCCTGCGCGCGCGCGTGCAGTTCGACCGTCCGCTCATCCTTGATCGTGACGAACGCGACTTCCACCGGCGGCCAGGACACCTTCGCAGCGGCGAAGCGCTCCATCAGCCGCTTCGTCGCCTTGGGCGAGATCTCCGCGAGACGCTTGGTGAGGGCTGGTGTGCGCGAGTGGCTGCGCGGGTACGGCACAGCGCGGCGTGGCGAGGCCTGCGGTTCGCCGTCCTGTGTCCAGGCCGACATCCGGGTCGACGGAGAGGGGGCAGCCGGTGCCGGCTCGGCGACGGCCGGCGTTTCCGGCTGGGTTTCGACGGTCCATGCCGAAGATGGCGGAGCGGGAGGCGGCACCGCCCCCTGAGGCGGCAAAGCGAGTTCCGGGAGTTCGCGCAGCTCTGCCAATGGTGGAGGCAGCAGCAGGCGCACCGCATCGACGGATACGAAGGCGAAGCGATCGGCGGGCGCGGGTGCCGGGCGGACCGGAATGGGTTTGATGATGACCGATGCGACCTCGATGCGCGCGGGGCGCTCGATGCGCGAGGCCTCGGACGGCGCTGTCAGGCTGACGACGCCGTAACGGTCGAGCGTCATCGTGCCGACAGCGCTTGCGACAACGGTGGCCGTGCAAATCGACCCAAATGCCAGGCTGCGTCCGAGCTTGCTCAATTCGATTCCTTCAGCGCAGTTTCCGCGAACGGTTGACGCCTGGGCGGAGAATGACCGATTCGCTCGCGTCGGCCGAGCCGTGCCGCGACACCCGAATCACATTTAGCCGTTACTTTGCGGCGAAAGACGGATCCAAAGCGGCCAGCAATGCGGCATAGCCCTCTGAGGCACCGTCGATTTTGGATCGCGGTGGAGATACATCCATCCGATTGCGTGCGACAATTCTGCCGCACCTGCATTTTCGCGCCCTACGACGCGGATGGCGCGTCCCGTGCGGCTGGCGAGACGCTCGCGGCCGTCTCTGTGCCGGCTTGCTGCAGCCGCTGGATGTCTTTGAACAGGCGCTGGCTGATGAGCTGCAGGAAGTAGAAGCCGAACGTCGGGTTCTGAAAGTAGAGTTCCTTGACGTGATCGTAGCTCACCGTGAGCAGCACACCGTCATCGACGCACTCGAACGTCATCGTCCGCTTGTTGTCCGGAGCGATCAGGCCGATTTCGCCGATGAGCTGTCCCGGCGCGACCTCCTGATCGATCTCCTTGAGGCGGTAGCGGCCGCCGACCGTGTAGTACATCGCGTCCGACACATTGCCTTTGGCGAAGATCACCTCGCCGCGTTTCGTTGTGCGCCGCCGCATGTGCGGCTTGATCCATTCCATGTCGAGGTCGGCGTGTGTCGCCGACTTCACGTCGCGGATCAGCGCGAGCATCTCGTAGAGCCGGTAGATATTTATCGGCAGCAGCAGAATGTTGAGGAGGAGCTGCGGATACACGCCCGCAAGGTAGGCGTAGACGATGAATACGCAGTTCGTGCAAATCCCGAAGATCCGGAGCGGGATCATGCGTCGAGCGGAATAGATGCAGAGGTTCAGCGCCACGCCGAAGTAGCCAATCAGTTCTATCCAGCTCATTTTTCATTCCCATTGACGCGGCATAGTCCGCTCGAGCTCGGTTCCATTCGGTCAGGTTCGCTACGTGATGTTGCGGTGAAGGGGAGCGTCACGGCGGATCGCGTCCTCGCGCGTGCGGGATCAGCGTTGGTGAGGGTCAGAACGGGGAGATCTTCCGGATGGTGCGCTCGATTTCCCGGCCGCCGTGCTCGATGGTGCGCGTGCCTTGAGTGATCGTGCGATGCGACAAGCGCCGCACCGGATCGACCACAAGACGGCGGCCGACGAAGGGGAACGCTCTCGCCGCGCTCGCGCCGCCGCCGACGAGTGACGCGGTAAACCTCACCGGATCCGAGACGATACCGGTTACCGACGCCTTCACGATGCGCCCGACCGAGCGGTGCGGCCGGCAGGCGCGCCGACGCGAGCAGACCTCCACTTCACCCTTGTGCAGGAGGACGAAGGTGTCGCCGTTCGGGCCGATGTAGAGGTCGAAAACGGTGCCTCGGACGCCGATAGTCGCCGACGGCGTCTCGATTTTGTAGGTCTCGCTGGTGTTGCGGCCAGTCAGGAAGCGCAGCGTTCCCTTGAGGAAGCGGATCGCGATCGATCGTGCGTCCTTGTCGGACGATACGGCATACTCATCGAGGCGCAATTCCGCATCGGGCCCCAAAGCCAGCCGCGTGTTGTCATCCAGTGTCAGCTCGACCTGGGACTGGGCGCCGGTCCGCACCAGCTCGTTGCGATGGACGCGAAAGCCCTTCTGCAACGCTCGTTCTTCCGTGCCAAGAATTCCTGTAACCTGCTTCTTCGTCAGCATGGTCGTGCCGACTTCCGGCTCCGCAGCTTTGCCCGGAGCGGTCAACGCGACTGCGGATGTGAAGATCAACGCACTTGCAGCAAATGCCGCGCGGATCAAATGAATGAAAGAAACTCCACGCGCACAGGGCATTCGTTCCCCCAAATTCCGTATGGATCAATGAGCGGGCACGACGCTACCATGGGCTCCCGCGAGCGTATAGACGGACGATCCCGCGGGGGCCGACTGATTGCGCGGATTTTTCGAGGGGCATATTGCGTACGCGGTTGATGTACTGGTTTGCGATCCTGCTCGCGCTCGGCGTCGCGGCTTCGGTGCGATGGATGGATCCGACGCCGTTGACGCGAATCCGTCTCATCGCATTCGACACGCTGCAGCAATTGCAGCCGCGCGTCATCGACACGACTTATCCGGTTCGTATCATCGATATCGACGAACGGGCGCTGGAGAGCATCGGTGCGTGGCCGTGGCGTCGCGAGATCCTCGCGCGTCTCGTCGAACGGCTGCTGGCCGACGGCGCCAAGGTCGTCGCGCTGGATTTTGTTCTAGCGGGTGCCGAGCCAAAGCCGTTGTCCGTTCTGCCTCCAGAAGTCAGGCGCACGCCGGAGGCACAATCGCTGCTGCGCACGCTCGAGGCGTTGCCGAGCGGCGAGCAACGGTTGGCGCAAGTCGTGTCGCGTTCGCCGGTGGTTCTGGGCATGATTGGGCGCCATGGGACCGCGGAGCCCACGTCCGTGTCCCGGGCCGGATTCGCGCTACTCGGCAGTGATCCCGCGCGTCATGTCCCCGCGCTGCCGGCTGTGACAGCGAATACGCCGGAGCTACAAGCCGCCGCGACCGGGCTCGGCGTCCTCAACTGGTTTCCCGAGCATGATCAGATCGTGCGCAAGGTGCCGACTCTGGTCGCGCTCGGCAGCGCGCTGGCGCCATCGCTGGTGACGGAAGCGGTTCGGCTCGCCGAAGGGTCTAAGACCATTGCCGTGCGGTCGTCGACGGCCAGCGGTGAGACGCCCTTTGTCGGCGAGACGGGCATCACGTCGGTGCGGATCGGCCGTCATGTGGTGCCGACCGACCAGGCCGGGCAGATGTGGCTGTCCTTCACGCGGCATGATCCGCGCCGTTTTCGCTCGGCTGCCGGCGTGCTCGCGGGCGGCGTGCCGCGTGATGACATCGCGGGCCGGATCGTGCTGATCGGCGCAAGCGCCCCCGGCTTGCTTGATTTGCGCGCGACGCCGCTCGATACATCCGTGGCTGGCGTCGAGATCCATGCCCAGGCGATCGAGCAGATTCTCGCCGGCTCGATGCTGCATCGGCCGGATCTGTCGACAGGACTCGAGGTCGTGTTCACGATCGTGGCAGGCCTGTTGCTTGCGCTTCTCGTGCGTCGTGCGGGTCCGGTGTCCGGCGCGGTGATGGGCGCAGCCCTCATGGCCGCCGTGATCTCCGCGGCATGGTGGGCGCGGGCCCAGTTCGGCTGGCTGCTCGATCCGTCCTACCCGGCGCTGGTGTTGACGGCGCTCTACATCTTCTGCACCGGCTTCTTCTATTTTCACACCGCGCGCGATCGAAACCGTGTGCGCACCGCCTTCGGTCACTACATGGCGCCGAGCATCGTCGAAGAGCTGGCGCGGCGTCCCGATAAATTGCGGCTCGGCGGCGAGAACCGTCTGGTGACGCTGTACCGTTCCGATCTTGCCGGCTTCAGCCGTCTGTCGGAGGAGCTGACACCGCAGGAACTCGTGCAGCTCATGAACGAGTACCTGACCGCCATGACCGACATTGTGATGGATCACGAGGGGTTCATCGACAAGTACATCGGTGACGCGATCGACGGCGTGTTCGGCGCACCTGCGGACGACGCCGATCACGCGCTCCACGCGGTCAAGGCCGCGCTCGCGGCGCAGGCGAAATTGAAGGAGATGAATGCGGCCGGTCTCCCCGCGTTGCGCGGGCGGCTGCTGAGCCAGCGCATCGGTCTCCACACCGGCGTCGGTATCGTCGGCAACATCGGGTCGAAGCGGCGTTTCAACTATACGGTGATGGGAGACAGCGCGAATCTCGCGTCGCGCCTCGAGGGGGCGAACAAATTCTACGGCACGACGATCCTCGCATCGGAGGCGACGGTTGACCTCGCCGGACCGACGATCGCATGGCGCGAGATCGACACCGTGCGCGTCGTCGGTCGCACCGGGCCCGTGCGGATCTTCGAGCCGCTGGGCGTGGCGAGCGAGCTTTCGGATGCGCACCGGACGCTGATCTCTACCTACGCCGAGGGGCTCGCACGCTGGCGGCAGCGAGATTTCTCGGGGGCTTCCTCGAGCTTTCAGCGGCTGGTGGAAACCGACCCCCCGTCGCGCCTCTTCCTGCAGCGTTGCCGGCAAATGATCGCGCAGCCGCCGCCCGCGGATTGGGATCACATCCAGGTGCTCGAGAGCAAGTGAAGCCGTCGCGGACCATGCGATCCATGCGACTCACGCGCTGATCTCCGCTACACTGCCGGGAACAAGGACCGTGCAGTCTAGGGAGAAGCAACATGGCGACGGAATACGCAGCTCGCAAAGCCAAGATCGACGCGGTACTGAGCGGTGCGGCGGACGCCGGCGATATTCCGGGCGTCGTCGCGATCGCGACGGACGGTACGTCCGTCATCTATGAGGGCGCATTCGGCAAGCGCGTGCTCGGCAAGCCGGAGCCGATGACGCCGGATACGGTCGCGTGGATCGCGTCGATGACGAAAGCGCTGACGTCAGCGGGTGTCATGCAGCTCGTCGAGCAGGGAAAGCTCGATCTCGATGCGCCAGCGGCCAAGGTCGTGCCCGAGATCGGCGCGATCCAGGTGCTCGAAGGGTTCGACGACAGCGGCAAGCCACGCCTGCGCGCACCGAAGCGCCCGATCACGCTGCGCCATCTGCTGACGCACTCGGCGGGCTTTGGCTACGATATGTGGAATGCGGACCTCGCGCGCTATCAGGAGGTGACGAATACGCCGGGTGTCATATCCTGTCAGAATGCTGCCCTCACGACGCCGCTTCTCTTCGATCCCGGCGACAAATGGACCTACGGCATCAACATCGACTGGGCTGGCAAGATGCTGGAAGCCGTGAGCGGCCAGCGGCTCGGTGCCTACCTGCAGCAGAATTTGTTCGCGCCGCTCGGCATGAAGAGCACCGCTTTCAAGATCACGCCCGATATGCGCGCGCGCCTCGCCAAGATCCACCAGCGTGGCGACAACGATGCGCTTGAGCCGCAGATGGAGCTGGAAATCCCGCA
>CAZKZT010000148.1:0-8918 GCA_964557265.1 uncultured Hyphomicrobium sp. | reverse complement strand
TAGTAGAAGATGAACATGTGCGCGGCGAAGTCCGGCACGCCGAGCTTGATCAGCGCCGGCGCGGCGATGACCGCACACAGGATGTAGGACGCCGTCACCGGCACCGCGAGCCCGACGATCCACACGATCAGCGAGGTGTAGATGGCGGTCAGGATCAGGCTGCCGCCCGCGTAGGTGATGATGATGTCGGCGAACTTCTGCGCGAGACCGGTGAGGGTCACGCTGCCGACGATGATGCCGGCGGCGGCGCAGGTCGGCGCGACGTTGAGCACGCCCGTGGTGCCGTCAGCGAGCGCCTTGGCGAGCTTCTTTGGCCACAGCGCCGTATCCAATCGGCAGAAGCTGACCGCGATCGCCATGATCGTCGCCCAGAACACCGAGAGCACCGGCGAGAAGCCCATCAACATGAACACGACGATCGAGATCAGCGACAGGAAGTGGAACCAGTAGCCGCGGGTGAGCCGCCACAGCTCGCCCTTCTCGATGAGGAGATCGCTGCCGCCAGCGCCATACTTCTTGGCGTCCAGCTCGACCATCACGTAGATGCCGAAGTAGTAGAGCAGCGTCGGGATCGCCGCCATCCAGATCACTTCGATGTACGAGATCTTGAGATACTCGGCGATCAGGAAGGCCGCAGCGCCGAGCACCGGCGGCGAGATGATCGCCCCGAGACCACCGGCCGCGAGCAGGCCGCCTGCGGCGTTCTTCTCGTAGCCAGCCTTGGCGAGCATCGGATGCGCGACGGTGCCGATCGTCACGGTCGTCGCGACGCCCGAACCGGAAGGACCGCCCATCAGGAACGATGAAAGGACGACGGCGCGGCCGGCCGAGTTGCGGCGGCCGCCCATCGCGGCGAACGAGAAGTCGATGAAGAACTTGCCCGCGCCGGAAGCCTGAAGGATGGCGCCGAAGATCGTGAACAGAATGATCAGCGTCGAGGAGACGTCGACGGCGGAACCGAAGATGCCCTCGAGCGTCATGTAGAGATGCGCGACGAGGCGATCGACCTCATAGCCGCGGTGCGTCCAGGGTGCCGGCAGATACTGGCCGTAGATCGCATAGAGAACGAACATGATCGAAACGAGCGGCATGATGATGCCGGTCGTCCGCCGCGTCGCTTCGAGCACGAGCGCGATGAAAACCACGCCGACGAAGACGTGCATCGGCTCGGGCATGGTCGCGTAGTCGCCGAAGTCCGCGCCCTGGTAGATGATGTAGCCGACCGTCCACGCGCCGGCGGCGGCGAACAGCCAGTCCCACCAGTTGATCTGGTCGCGGTATCTGGCCGCAATCGGGAACAGCAGGAATACGAGCACCAACACGATGCCAACGTGCATCGGGCGCAGGATGTGCGTCGGCACGATGTCGTAGGCGGCATAGAGATGGAAGAGCGTCGAGGCCACCGCGATGATGGTGATCATGGTGGCGAACCACCCGCCGACACGATTGAACGCGCCCTCTTCTTCCTCGATGAATTTCTCGACGGCTTTGCGCGCGTCGTCGCTCAGTTCCGCATCCTGCGTGGCCGCAACCGGAGGAGCGCCCCCTTGTTCCGTGCTCATTGAGTGCTCCCTCTCCCGGGTCGTCTATTGTGAGAATTTGCGTCGGCGAAATTTCAAAGCCGCCGGAGCGAGGTGCTCCGGCGGCTTTTCATCGTATCGTCAGCAACAGATCAATCGATCTTGATGCCCTTCTCGGCGAAGTATTTGAGCGCGCCTTTGTGGAAGGGGACACCCGCATTCGCCTTGGTCTGGTTCTCGGCCTTGAGGTTCAGCGCTTCCTTGTGGGTCAGCGCCAGCTCCTCGCGCTTCTCGAAGAGCAGCTTGGTGAGCTGATAAGCGAGATCCTCGGACATGCTGGCATTGACCATCATGATGTTCCAGACGGCGACGTTCTTCGCGTCGGCATCCATGCCCGTGTAGGTCGCCTTGGGAATGCTCGTCGCCGAGTAGATGGCACCGTACTTCTCGACCATCTTCGGCGTCAGCTGGGCGATGTCGAGGAAGCGAAGCTTCGTTCCCGGCGTCGCGCCGAGATCGGTGACAGCGGCCGTCGGCAGGCCGCCGACCCAGAAGAACGCGTCGATCTTCTTGTCCTTGATCGCGTTGACGCTCTCGGCCACGCCGAGACGCTCACGCTTCATGTCCTTGTCCTTGTCGAGACCGGCGGCCTCGATGACGCGGAACGCGAACACCTCGGTGGCGCTGCCCGGCGAACCGGTCGAGACGCGCTTGCCCTTGAGGTCTTCGATCTTGGTGACGCCCGTGCCGTCGATCGTCACGACGTGCATGTGGTTCGGGTACATCACGGCCAGCGCCTCGATGGGCAGCTTGCCGCTCTTGAACTTGTCCTGGCCCTGGATCGCATCCCACGAGGCGTCAACCTGGGCGAGACCCATGTCCGCGCGGCCCGTGCCGACGAGCTGCAGGTTGGCGACCGAACCGCCGGTGACTTCAGCAGCTGCCGTCGTGTTCGGGATGTTCTTGCCGATGATGCTCGCGAAGCCGCCGCCGAGCGGATAGTAGACGCCGCCCGTACCGCCGGTGGTGATCGAAAGCTGCTTGGATTGCTGCGCGACAGCGGCCGCCATGCTGAGAGCCACGGCGGCGCCCGCCGTGAGCGCAAGTAGTCGCTTCATATGACTGATCCTCTCCAGACAATTCATGCTTTTTTGCACCCGCCAACGCGAGCACGAGGCTGATCTGCACAGCCGTCAGCGGCGATTCCTGGCCGACACTTCAGTGCTGTGGGGTCACGTCTAACGGATGGCCTTATGCTTAGCAAAGTCAAAATGGCGATTAGGCTTTCCGGTCATGGGGATATGGGCCGAGGCGCTGAAAATGCGGGCACGCCGGCCGCGATTGTCGATGCGCACAGTCCCGCGTGATCGGCATACTTACGATACCGGAAGGGAGCTGCTGAATGGCGCCCAGGCGATGGTGTTTCCGCCCAAAATGAGTGCAGACTGAGCGTGCCGCATACCGGCACCGGCGCAGAGCGTGGGCCCAACCACGACGCGACCCCAAGGAGGAAACATATGGAACTCGGCTATTTCACCATGCCATCACACCCACCCGAGAGGCCGCTCAAGGACGGCCACGAGTGGGAGTTGCAGGTCATCCGCTGGCTCGATGAGCTGGGCTACAAGGAGGCCTGGATCGGCGAGCACCACACCGCACCGTGGGAACCCCATCCCTCGCCCGACCTCGTCGTCGCGCAGGCGCTGATGCAGACCAAGAACATCCGCCTCGGACCCGGCGGCTTCCTGCTCCCCTATCATCACCCTGCCGAGCTCGCGAACCGCGTCGCCATGCTCGATCACATTTCGGGCGGGCGCCTCAACTTCGGTGTCGCGGCATCCGGACTGCCGAGCGATTGGGAAATGTTCAACGTCGACGGCTCGAGCGGTGCCAACCGCGAGATGACCCGCGAGGCGCTCGAAATCATCCTCAAACTATGGTCGACCAACGAACCGTTCGAGTACGTGGGCAAGTACTGGACGGTGAAGAATCCCGACCTGATGTACGGTTTCCTCAAGCCGCACATCAAGCCGTTCCAGAAGCCGTTCCCGCCAATCGGCGTCGCGGGCCTGTCCAAGGGGTCCGATACACTGAAGCTCGCTGGCGAACGCGGCTATATCCCGATGAGCCTCAATCTCAACCCCGCCTACGTGGCGAGCCACTGGGAATCGGTCGAGGCCGGGGCCGCCAAGACGGGCCGCAAGCCTAACCGCCGCGACTGGCGCCTCGTGCGCGAAGTGTTCGTCGCGGAAACCGACGAGGAAGCGCATCGCCTCTCCGTTGGGTTGCACATGGGCCGGATGATGCGCGAGTACTTCCTCAAGCTGCTCGCGAACTTCGAGTTCCTGCCCTACCTCAAGCATGACCAGAGCGTGCCCGACAGTGACGTGACGCCGGAATACTGCGCCAAGCACAACTGGATCATCGGTTCACCGTCGACGGTGGCGGAGAAGATCGAGAAGATCCACGACGAGGTCGGCGGCTTCGGCCACCTGCTGGTGTTCGGATTCGACTACATCGACCACCCGAAGGAATGGCACCGTTCGCTCGAACTGCTGGCGAAGGAAGTGCTTCCCAAGGTCAAACATCTGTCCGCCTGACGCCTGCACGAGAGGAACAACAAAAAACGCCCGCCGGGATGGTCCGGCGGGCGTTTCTTAGTTTGGAGCAGGCTTGGCAATCAGAACTTGTAGTTGATGCCCGCGCGGACGATGTGGAGGTCGTCGAGCGATGCAGCGCCCGGAGGCGGCCCACCGCTCAGGCGGAACGAGTCGTCGAGATTGACGTAGAGATACTCGCCCTTGACGCTCCAGTTGCGATCGAGCTTGATTTCAAGGCCACCGCCGACGGTCCAGCCGGCGACCGTGTCGCTGCCGCTTCCCAAGTTGTCGGCAGCGCCAACGTCCGCCACTGCGAGACCACCGGTGAGGTACGGCATCCAGCCGTTCATATCGACGCCGACGCGGCCACGGAACGTCCACAGCCAATCCATATTGGCGCTCGTGACGCCATGAGAACCTTGCACATCAGCGAACGAGAAATCGGTCTCGATGCCCCAGACGATGCTTCCGCTCTGGAAATTGTAGCCGAGCGTCGCGCCGCCAAGGAAGCCATCGGGCTCGGGATTGCCGGTGATAAGGCCGGGCTGCCAAGTGTAGGCGTCACCCCAGGCATAACCGGCCTGCAGACCCGCATAGAGGCCGGTCCACAGATAGCGCGGCGGGCCGTAGTCGGGTTCGTCCTTGTAGGAGCCCTTGTAGCCGCCGAGATCAGCGGCCTGAGCCACCGGGGCCGCGACTGCGAAGGCAAGCGCCGCAGGCACAACCATCTTCAATAGAGACTTCCAAGACATTCGCATGTCCCCCTGTGACTATTCCCAAGCACCAGCGTTCCAACGCTCCACCCGGTACTTTGGTTCAACTGCGTCTGCGCCCCAATTGCGGCCCCGCCGCGGCCGTGGTTCGCTCGTGGATGACCATGAGATAGTGCTTGATCTTGGTATACGTCAACTTAACGAACGGCTTTCGTCCACAGTTCGTCCTGATAGTGACAAACGGATTACCAGTCGTCCCCCTAACGGAAATGTGAATAATCGCAGGCGGATAGCGTCAGTGCACGTGATGTCTACCGGCGAATCGTTCGGCGAATCAGTGGGTTCATGCGAGGGCAGAGAGAATGCGCGCCCAGCTGCGAGCGCCCTTCCTGAACGAGGTCAGGTTATACTTCTCATTGGGCGAATGAATTCTGTCGTCATCGAGACCGAAGCCGATCAACAGGCTGTCCATCCCCAGGTTGTCGCGGAACGACTGGACGATCGGGATCGAGCCGCCGAGGGCGATCAGCGGCGCCGGCTTGTTCCATTCCTCGGAGAGCGCCTTGGCCGCCTTCTCGATGTAGGGAGCCGTGGTGTCGAAGGAGATCGCGGGGCTGCCGTCGCGCGCATTGAACTCCGCCTTGCAGTCGGCGGGCAGGCGGGCGTCGATGAACGCCCGGATTCCGGCGATGACTTTTTTCGGATCCTGGCCGGGGACGAGGCGGCAGGTGATTTTCACCGATGCCTTGGACGGGATCACCGTTTTGGTGCCGACACCCTGATACCCGCCGCTGACACCGTTGAATTCGAGCGTCGGGCGTGACCACGTCTGCTCCATTGCCGAGTAGCCGGGCTCGCCCGCCAGCTCAGACAGGCCGACCGCGCCGAGGAATGCCTTGTCGTCGAAGCCGAGCGCCTTCCATTGTTTGAGCTGCTTCGCGCTGGGCTTCACGATGCCGTCGTAGAAGCCCGGCGTTTGCACCTTGCCGTTCTTGTGCATGGCGCCGCAGATCTGCATGAGGACGCGGATCGGATTGGCAGCCGCGCCGCCGTAGAGACCAGAGTGGAGATCGCGGTTCGCGGCGGTGATGACGAGTTCGCCTGCCGCCATGCCGCGCAGCTGCGTCGTGATCGACGGCGTGTCCTTGTCCCACTGGCCGGTATCGCAGACCAGCGCGAGGTCGCGGCGCACTTCCTTGCCGTGCTTGGCGAGGAATCCCGGCAGCGACGGTGAACCGCACTCCTCCTCGCCTTCGAGCAGCACAGTCACCGCCACCGGCAACTCGCCGGCAACCGCCTTCCAGGCGCGCGCGGCCTCGAAGAAGGTCATGAGCTGGCCCTTGTTGTCCTCGGCGCCGCGGGCGACGATGACCTTGCCATTGCCCTTCTCGGTCGCGATGCGCGGCTCGAACGGCGGCGTCGTCCACAGCTCGAGCGGATCGGGCGGTTGCACATCGTAGTGGCCGTAGAAGAGCAGATGCGGCATCCCCTTCGGCACTTTCGCCCGATCGTGGGCGACGACCATCGGATGGCCGGTCGTGGGCACGACCTTCGATGTCGCGAAGCCGATGTCTGAGAGCTCTTTGGCGGCCCACTCGGCCGCGCGCTGGCAGTCGGCCTTGTAGGCCGGATCGGTAGAAATGCTCGGAATGCGCAGGAAATCGAAGAGGCGGTCGAGCGCCGCCTGCTGACCGGCGTCGAGGGTTTTCAGCACGCTACGAAGCTGGTCGCTCATGTGATTCTTCCTGCGCGAATGGAGGGCGAATTCGGGACTGCGGGCGCGGGCACCCATGCTTGTGTGTATCGGCCTCCGCGACCACTGCCGTCAAGGCCGCCAGCGCCCGTTGCGTGCGCGGCAACCCATCGCCCGCACGCCGCGTTTTCCCTTCGGCCCTTTCGCCGCCTTCCCCCCCGTGTTCCGGCCTGATAAGCCAACCCCGCAGCGATTGCGCTCACGCACACCATTGGGAACTCGCCGATGACGATCACCGACAGCGCCGCCCGCCGCCACGTCTATGTGTTCGGCCCCTCGCGTACCGACGGCACCGCCGACATGAAGGCGTTGCTTGGCGGCAAGGGCGCCAACCTCGCCGAAATGTCGGCGCTGGGGCTCCCTGTTCCGCCCGGCTGCACGATCACCACCGAGGTGTGCACGGCCTACTACGACAACGGCCGGCGCATACCCGAAGAGGTGCGCACGCAGGTTCTCGCCGCGGTCGCGGAGATCGGGAAGAATGTCGGCGCCGAGTTCGGCAATCGCGAGACGCCGCTGCTGGTGTCCGTTCGCTCGGGCGCGCGCGCCTCGATGCCGGGCATGATGGATACGATCCTCAACCTCGGCCTCAACGATGAAACCGTCGAAGGGCTCGCCGCGCGCTCGGGCAATCCGCGCTTCGCCTACGACAGCTACCGCCGCTTCATCCAGATGTACTCCGACGTGGTGCTCGGCGCCGATCACAGCGCCTTTGAAGACATCATCGAGAACCACAAGAACCTCAACGGCTATTCACTCGACACCGACCTCAGCGCCGATGATTGGAAGCGCGTGATCGGCGAGTTCAAGGCGGCGATCGAAGAACAGATCGGCAAACCTTTCCCGCAGGACACGGCAGAACAGCTCTGGGGTGCGGTCTCGGCCGTGTTCGGCTCGTGGCATAATGCGCGCGCCATCACCTATCGCCGCCTGCACGACATCCCCGACGACTGGGGCACCGCCGTCACCATCCAGGCGATGGTGTTCGGCAACATGGGGCCGACTTCGGCAACCGGCGTTGCCTTCACGCGCAATCCTTCGACGGGTGCCAAGGAGCTCTACGGCGAATTTCTCGTCAACGCGCAGGGTGAGGATGTCGTCGCCGGCATCCGCACGCCGCAGCCGCTGACCGAAGCGGCGCGCAAGGAAGCGGGCGAGGACGCGCCGTCGCTCGAAGCCCTGATGCCGGAGACGTTCGCCGATCTCGTGCGCATCTTCGATCTGCTCGAAGGGCGCTACCGTGACATGCAGGACATCGAATTCACGGTGCAGGAAGGCAAGCTGTGGATGCTGCAGACGCGGTCGGGCAAGCGCACCACCGCTGCCGCCTTCCGCATCGCTGTCGATCTCGCGAACGAAGGCATCCTCTCGCGCGCCGACGCCGTGATGCGGCTCGATCCCGCCGGGCTCGATCAGCTCCTGCATCCGACCATCGATCCCCAAGCCGAGAAGCACGTCATCGCCATGGGCCTCCCCGCCTCTCCCGGCGCGGCGAGCGGTGAGATCGTGTTCGATTCCGACGAGGCGGAAACGCTGAAATCGCAGGGCCGCGACGTCATTCTGGTGCGCATCGAGACGAGCCCCGAGGACATTCACGGCATGCACGCGGCCGCCGGTATTCTGACCACGCGCGGCGGCATGACCAGCCACGCGGCGGTGGTGGCGCGCGGCATGGGGCGGCCGTGCGTGTGCGGCGCCAGCGCGCTCAAGATCGACATGGCGGCGGGCACGATGACCGCGGGCGGCGAGACATTGCGCAAGGGCGACCGGATCACGCTCGATGGCGCCAGCGGCGAGATCATCAAGGGTGACGTGCCGATGCGCCAGCCGGAGCTGTCGGGTGATTTCGCTACCATCATGGGGTGGGCTGACGAGATCCGCACGATGGGCGTGCGCGCCAACGCCGACACACCGCGCGACGCCGAGGCCGCCCTCAGCTTCGGCGCCGAAGGCATCGGCCTCTGCCGCACCGAGCACATGTTCTTCGATGAGAGCCGCATTCTCGCAATGCGTGAGATGATTTGTGCCGCAGACGAAGACGGCCGCCGGAAGGCGCTCGCCAAAATCCTGCCGATGCAGCGCTCCGACTTCGAACAGCTGTTCGAAATCATGGGCGAGCGGCCCGTGACGATCCGGCTGCTCGATCCGCCGCTGCATGAGTTCCTGCCGCACGAGGAACGTGAGGCAGGCGTCGTCGCCAAGTCGCTCGGCATCACGCCGGAGAAGCTCAAGGCGCGCATCACCGAGCTGCATGAATTCAACCCGATGCTCGGCTTCCGCGCCTGCATCTCGGTGATCTCGGGATAGCGGATCGCGAGGCGGCAGCCGCGGA